>NZ_JAJBUX010000024.1 GCF_020860125.1 Cloacibacillus sp.
ACACGATTGAGGGGCTGGACGACTTTGAACTGGTTTGTTTTATAGCCATAAAGTGAGGTGATTGTGATGCTGGGTTTGCCGAAATCAACGAAAATAAGCAAGCAACTGCCCAAGAAGGCGATATTCGACCGCTTCAAGCCGAAGCCGGACGACCGCAGGCTGTTTGACGAGCAGATAAACCGAATGTCAATAGTCGCGGAAATCTCGCCGCAGATGGTGGCGCTAAAGGCAAGCGAGGATGTGTCGGCAGTCTACGTCGTTCTGGTGACGCTGAAAACGCCGGATTGCGACAAGAAGAACATCGCCCTCTTGTCCAAGCTGATTGACCAACGTATGCTGTTCGTGCTGATGTATGGCGACGCCGCGCGGCTTGCCGCCTACCGCGCCGACAAGGTGCTTGTGTCGGAGAGCAAGCACCTCGCTGAGTGGAAACTGCCCCTGACAGGGCTTGACCTCGAAGCGGTGTGGGAGAACGCCATCGCCCAGATAGGCGGCATCGACATCGAGGGCGGCAAAGACCTCGATGTGACGATACGCGAAGCCGACCGCCAAGAGAAGCTGCAAAAGCAAATAGCGACGCTTGAAAAGAAAGCAATGACTGAACGCCAACCCCGCAAGAAATGGGAACTTGCCGAGGAGATTCGGCGGCTGAAAATAGAATTAGGAGGACACCCCAATGACTAACTCGGAAAAACTCGAAATGCGCACCCCGTCCCTTGCGGACGCGAATTTCGCCGCTCTTGCCGCGCTGTTCCCGAACGCCATTTCTGAGACCATTGACGAAAGCGGAGCGGTCGTCCGTGCCATCGACAAAGACGTGCTGGCGCAGGAAATCAACGCCCACGTCGTCGAGGGCAGAGAGGAACGCTACCAGTTCACATGGCCGGACAAGCGCAAGAGCATCCTACTCGCCAACGCGCCCATCGCCGCCGCCCTGCGCCCCTGCCGCGAGGAAAGCTTGGACTTCGACACCACCGAGAATCTCTACATTGAGGGCGACAACCTCGACGTGCTAAAACTCCTGCGGGAAACCTATCTGAACCGCGTGAAAATGATATACATCGACCCGCCGTATAACACTTCAAACGATTTTATTTACAATGACGATTTCACGGAGGACTCGGCGACTTTCCTGAGCCGCGACGGTCAATACGACGAGCAAGGCAACCGCCTTGTCCTAAACACCGACAGCAACGGTCGATTTCATACGGATTGGCTGAATATGATTTATCCGCATCTGCGGCTTGCTAAAGACCTATTAAGAGATGATGGAGCAGTTTTCATCAGTTGTGATGACAACGAGGTGAACAATCTTCGGAAAATCTGCGATGACATTTTCGGGGCGAGCAATTTCATTTCGCAAGTCATTGTGCAGACGAACCCGAGAGGACGGACTTTTGATAGGTTTATTGCTAAGATGCACGAGTATATTATTGTCTACTCAAAGAACATCGGTTTTGATGCTTTGAGGGAAATTCCTAAAGATGATAAGGCTATGGCAGGGTATCAAAAAGAAGATTCTGTTGGCAAATACCGTCTGCTGGAGTTGAGAAATAGAAACCCCGTATTTAATCGCACCAATCGTCCGCTGATGTTCTATCCTTTTTATGCTGACCCTGACAAGTTGGATGTCTCTTTGAGTCCAACTGAGAGGCATACCGTCGAGATTTACCCCCGCAATTCTGAGGGTGTAGATGGTTGCTGGACATGGGGACTTGAAAAGGCTACCAATGAGATAAATCTACTTGTTGCCAATCTTGCTAATACTGGCAAGTGGAGTGTGTTTAGGAAGGATTATTTGGAAGGTACAAGTCTGTTTACTAAAGCTAAAGGACTATGGCTTGAAAAAGAAATGAACCATGAAAACGGAAAGGAAATGGTCAGAGAATTATTTGGGTTTACTCCGTTCGACTTTCCTAAATCGGTGGATTATATCAAGAAATGTTTGCTATTAGGAACATCTTCATACGGCGACAACATTGTTATGGACTTCTTCTCCGGCTCCGCCACGACCGCCCATGCGGTTATGCAGTTGAACGCCGAGGACGGCGGCAAGCGCAAATTTATTATGGTGCAGTTGCCGGAAGTTTGCGCCGAGGGGACGGAGGCGGGAAAGGCGGGGTACAAGACGATTTGTGAAATCGGCAAGGAGCGTATCCGCCGTGCAGGAGCGAAAATCAAGACCGACAGCCCGCTCACTACACAAGACCTTGATGTTGGCTTCCGCGTCCTCAAACTCGATTCGTCGAACATGAAAGATGTTTACTACACGCCGGAAGAGTTCCTGACAATGGCGGAGAAGCAGCATAACCTCTTCGGCTTTATGGACAACATCAAAGAAGACCGCTCCGACGAGGATTTGCTGTTTCAAGTGATGCTCGACCTCGGCATTCCGCTCTCGGCGAAAATCACGCAGGACGGCGACGTTTTCTATGTGAACGACACCTATCTCATCGCCTGCTTCAAGCGGGTGGACACCGCGCTGATTACGGAGATTGCCCAAAAGAAGCCGTACTACGCAGTGTTCCGCGACGCAAGCTTTGCCTCCGACTCCGCGATGGTTAACTTCGAGCAGGTGTTCAACACTTACAGCCCGAACACGATAAGGAGGGTGCTGTGATGGATGAGAAGCATTTGAGCAAGCCAGAAAACCGACAGTTGTCCTCCGCCGAATTTGACTCGCGAGTTTATGAATCTATCCGTGCCGCCCTCGCGGACGCGCGGACAAAAGTCGTCGTCGCCGTCAATTCGGCGATGGTCGGCGTGTACTGGGAAATCGGGCGTCAAATCGCCGAAGCGGTCGGCGAGCGTGCCGAATACGGGCGCAGTTTGCTTGCGTATCTTTCGGAGCGGCTGACCGCCGAATTTGGCAAAGGCTTTACAGAACGCAATTTGCGCGCGATGCGTCAATTTTACGAGACATTTCCAATTCGGCACACGCTGCGTGCCGAATTGAGCTGGTCGCATTATCGCTTGCTGATGCGCGTCGACGAGCCGAGTCGCCGCGAGTTTTACCTTAATGAAAGCGCGGACTCCTGTTGGACTTCGCGTCAGTTGGAACGCCAGATTAACTCATTCTTCTACGAGCGTCTGCTTGCCACGCAAAAAGAGAGCCGACCCGAAATCGCGGGCGAGATTTTCAAACTCGAACCGAAAACGGATGCGGATTATATCCTGAAAGACCCGTACATTCTGGAGTTTCTCGACCTGAAAGAAAACGCCAAATACAGCGAGAGCGAACTGGAACAAGGCCTGATTGACAAGTTGCAGGAGTTCCTTCTCGAACTTGGCAAAGGCTTCTCGTTCGTGTCGCGCCAGAAGCGGATAACCACGGAACACGGCGAGCATTATTACATCGACCTTGTCTTTTACAATTACATTTTGAAGTGCTTTGTCGTTATCGACCTCAAGGCAGGCAAGTTGACTTATCAGGACGTGGGGCAGATAGATTTCTATGTCCGCCTGTTTGACGAAAAGATAAAGCAAACCGACGATAACCCGACCATCGGAATCGTCCTTGTGACCGACCGTGACGAGAGCATCGTCAAATACTCCGTCCTCGCCGAAAATGAAAACCTTTTCGCCTCAAAATACAGGCTCTATCTGCCGTCAGAAGGAGAACTCCGTGCCGAACTGCAACGGGAGCGTGAACTTGTAGAGCGACAGATTGAAGAATCGCACGGAGGTGACACCGAATGAAATTTCAGTTTAAGATACAGCCATTTCAGACGGAAGCCGCCGAGAGCGTCGTGCGGGTATTCGCAGGGCAGCCGAATGTCGGCGCGTCCAAGTACCGCCGCGACATCGGCAGCGAGAAGCGCCTGAGCGATACCGAAAGAACGGAACGCCGGGGCTATCTCCCGCTTACTTATTCCGCGCTTTCTGAGGAAGAGAGACGTGCGGTCGAAGAAGAATATGAAACCGCCTACCGCAACGTCGGGGTGGAACTTACCAAAGAAGAACTGCTGAAAAACATCCGCTCCGTCCAGACGGCTAACAACATCAAATATTCCAACGACCTTGCCGCAGGGCTTGGCGCGGTGTCGCTTGACGTGGAGATGGAAACCGGCACGGGCAAGACCTATGTCTACATCAAGACCATGTTTGAACTCCACAAGGCTTACGGCTGGAGCAAGTTCATCGTGGTCGTGCCGTCCATCGCCATCCGTGAGGGCGTGAAAAAGTCCTTTGAAATGCTCGAAGACCATTTCATGCAGCTTTACGGGCTGAAAGCAAGGCACTTTGTCTATAACTCCGGCAACCTGCACCAATTGGACGAGTTTTCGCAGAACAGCGGAATCAACGTCATGATAATCAACACGCAAGCGTTCAACACCACGATGAATGAGGACAAGAACGTCGAGGGCAGGAGCGGCAACGAAGCGGCGCGTATTATCTACACCAAGCGCGACGAGTTTGGCTCCCGCCGACCGATTGACGTCATCAAGGCGAACCGCCCGATTATCATTCTGGACGAGCCGCAGAAGATGGGCGGTGCGGCGACGCAGAACGCTCTCAAGAAGAACTTCAACCCGCTGTTCTCCCTGAATTATTCGGCGACCCATAAGACGAGCCACAACCTCGTCTATGTCCTCGACGCTCTCGACACTTTTAAGAAGAAGCTGGTCAAGAAGATTGAGGTAAAGGGCTTTGAACTCAAAAACCTCGGCGGCACAAACCGCTATATGTACCTTGACGCCGTCGTCATTGACCGCAAGAAGCCGCCCCGCGCCCGTTTGGAGTTTGAGGTGAGCCGCGCGGCTGGCTCGCCAAAGCGTGAAACGCACCTGCTCGAAGTGGGCGACAGCCTCTACACCGCCTCCAAAGGCTTGGAGGAGTATCGGGGCATTTCCATTGCCGACATCGACCCCATTCGGGCAACGGTCACATTCAGCAATGGCGACACGCTCACGGCGGGCGAAGCCAGCGGCAATGTGAACGAGGACGATATCCGCCGCATCCAAATCCGCGAGACCATCAACTCCCACTTTGACAAAGAGGAGAAGCTGTTCGAGCAGGGCATCAAGTGCCTGTCGCTGTTCTTCATCGACGAGGTGGCAAAGTACCGTCAATACAGTGAGGACGGCGAGGAACTCCTCGGCGAGTATGGGCGAATCTTCGAAGAGGAATACAATGCCGCCCTAAACGAACGGCTCACGCTGTTCCCGACGGCGTACCGAGCCTATCTGCGCGGTATCGAAACTGCCGAGACCCACAGGGGCTATTTCTCCATAGACAAAAAAGGCCGCGCTGTAAACAGCACGGTGAAGCGCGGCTCAGATGAGTCGGACGACATTTCAGCATACGACCTCATTCTCAAGAAGAAGGAAGTCTTGCTTTCTTTTGAAGAACCTACGCGATTTATCTTCTCCCACTCCGCTCTGCGCGAGGGTTGGGACAACCCGAACGTGTTTCAGATTTGCACCCTGAAGCACTCGGACAACGCCACCGCAAAACGGCAGGAAGTCGGCCGCGGCTTGCGCCTCTGCGTCAACCAGAACGGTGAGCGGCAGGACTTAGAGGTCTGCGGCGAGTCGCTTGTGCAGAGCGTCAATATGCTGACCGTCGTTGCGAGCGAAAGCTACGCAGGCTTTGTCGCCGACTTGCAAAGTGAGATTAAGTCCGACCTCTACGAGCGTCCCACCAAGGCGAGCGTGGAATACTTCAACGGCAGGACGGTTTATCTGACCGACGACAATCCGCATACGCTTACGGTCGCGGAAGCTACGGCGGTTTACAACTACCTCGTCCGTAACGACTACGTGGATGACGACGGCGGCGTGACGGACACCTACAGAGCCGCCGCCGAAACGGGCAGCTTCGCCCCCATGAAGCCGGAAATCGCTCCGCTTGCCGAAAACGTCCACAAATTCGTGCAGGCCATATTTGACCCGACCATCCTCAAGGATATGGCGGGCAATGGCCACGAAACCAAGGTCAAGGACAACCCGCTGAACGAGAACTGGGCGGCGTTCAAAGACCTCTGGGAGCGCATCAACAAACGCTATGCGTACACCGTGGAATTTTCCGGTGACGAACTGATAAAGAACTCTGTTGCCGCTATAAACGCAGAGCTTAAGGTCGCCCGACTTTCCTACACCCTCACAAAGGGGGCGCAGGAAGGCACGGACTTCAATGTGGAGCATACCGAAACAAAGAGGCTTGAACGAGCGAGCGGAGGGCTTGCCACCTACGATATTATCGGCAAAATCGCCGATGGTACAAGCCTCACTCGCCGAACGGTCACCGCCATCCTTGAAGGCATCGGCAAGGATAAACTCTGGCTGTTCCGCGAGAATCCTGAAGAGTTCATCACCAAGGTAATCGGCATCATCAACAAGCAGAAAGCCGCTGTGGTCGTGGAGCATATCACCTATGCCCCAAGCGCCGAGGAGCCGTATTCGCAGGACATTTTCAACATGAGCCGCGCCTCAGATGAATACGCGAGGGCGTTTAAGGCGAAACACGCCATTCAGGACTATGTCTTTACGGACGGTTCGGCGACCGACAGCATTGAACGGCGTTTTGCCGAGGACTTGGATGTTGCGGATGAAGTAATCGTCTATGCAAAGCTGCCGAGAGGTCCGCGCGGCTTCTATATTCCAACACCTGTGGGTAACTACTCCCCGGACTGGGCGATTTCGTTTAAGAAAGGTGCGGTGAAACACATCTTCTTCATCGCCGAGACCAAAGGCACGATGGACAGCCTTGAACTGCGGCCGATTGAGCAGGCAAAAATATCCTGCGCCAAGAAGCTGTTCAACGAGATAAGCACGACCGGGGTAAAGTACCACGACGTGGACAGCTACCAGAGCCTGCTGACGGTGATGGAAACGCTGTAACCGGCGGCGATTTAGAATTGAATGCAGCCATCTAAGGAGTAAAGATATGAACACTACGATTATCTGCCCGCATTGCAAGAAGCCGTTTGAAATATCGGATGCCATACAGCACCAGATTAAGGACGAGCTGCTTCGGGCAAAAACCGAACAGTCGGAAACGCTCCGCAAGGAGTACGACGCAGCCGCCGAAACGAAACTTCGGCAAGCGGTTCAAGCCGCTTTGACAGAGGCAAATCAGGCGGCACAGCTTCAGCTTGACCGCGAGCGGCAAGCCGCCAAACTTGAACTGGATAAAGCCCGCCAGTCTACCGAACTGGAAACCGAGCGTCTGCGCCGCGAAGCCGCCGCGTCAAAGGAAAGCGAGAAGCAGCTCCGAGAGCAGTTAAAGGGACTCCTCGAAGAACTCTCCAAGGCAAACAAGGCGCGCGAGGATGCCGAACTCGCCGCCCGAAAAGAACTGCTCGAAAAGGAAAAGGGCATACGAGCAGAAGCCGCTCAAAAAGCCTCCGAGGATTTCAACACCAAAATCCGTGAGCAGGAGGAAACCATCAACCGTCTGCGCGAGCAGCTAACCACGGCAAAACAGGTCGCAGAGCAAGGGTCGCAGCAATTGCAGGGCGAAATCCTCGAACTGGATATCGAAGAGGCACTCCGCAGCGGGTTCCCGTTCGATACTGTCGATGAAGTCAAAAAGGGCGAGCGCGGTTCCGACATTCGGCAGGTGGTCAACGAGCAGTTTTACATGAACTGCGGTCTTATCCTTTGGGAATGTAAGAACGCCAAGATCTATCAGGCAAGTTGGCTTGGCAAACTGAAAGACGAACTAGCGGCGGAGAAAGCCCAAATCGGCGTGATAGTGTTCAATCCAACCGACGGAGGCGGCGACGACTTCAAGCAGCTTGCGGATAACATCTGGCTTGTGAAACCGCGCTATGTGATTATGCTTGCAACACTTTTGCGTGAGGCTATCGTCAAGGTCTTTGCTGCCAATCGAGCCGCCGAAGGTAAAGACGTAAAGGTCGAGTTGATATACAACTATTTAACCGGCGGCGAATTCAGCAACCGCATCAGGTACATTCTTGAGTCTTATGACGAGATGGCAAAGCAACTCGACACCGAAAAGAAACAAGCCCAGAAACGCTGGGCGGCGCAGGAAAAAATCCTGCAGAAGGTAACCAGCAGCCTCTACGGAATGAGCGGCGACCTCCAAGGCATAGCGGGCAGGGAGATAATCGCGCTGCCAGCCCTCGGAGATGGCGACGACACAAAGGCGGTGAAGCCACGCGGCATTGCCCCACCAAAGCAAATAGGAGCCGACGAAGATGAATACTAAAATGACCTCCGCAATTGAAAAAATCACACTTGACACCGCGACCTTCCACGGCGTCACGGTTGAGCCTACGCTAATAAACTTCTTCTATGGAAACAACGGCACGGGCAAGACTACAATAGCGACCGAAATCCAAACCAACAGCGGTCTTACTTGGCAACATGGCAAGTCGGCTGCCGACTACAGCGTCTTGGTTTACAATCAGGCGTTTGTCGCCGCCAACTTTCAGGACTACGACAAGCTAAAAGGCGTGTTCACCGTTGGCAAGGAAAACATCACGATTCAAAATGAGGTAGCGGAAAAGAGCGCCCAAAGAGCCGAGCAGGAAAAATTGAATACGGACAACACTACGGACAAAGAACGCAAAGAGGCGTCTCGCAATGCTCTGCTCACCTCGTTCCAAGATGACTGTTGGAGCAAGAGCAAATCGCTTCGAGATACTTTTAACTCTGCTATCGCCGGGTTTAAGACAAAGGCTAAATTTGCAGAAAAAGCCCTTCAGGTTACAAACCCGGTACAACACGATGCCGGGGAGTTGCGAACCCTGTATGAGACGGCATTTGACCCGAATGCCACTACATATCGTGAGTTTCAGCCCACCGGCGCGACCACGAGATTAAAGGGAACGCGCGGCAACGAACTACTCAGCAAGCCTATCACGAGCAGCGGTGATTCACCTTTTGCGGACTTCATCAAAGCGATTAACGCTACCGACTGGGTGCGCCAAGGGCATGAATACTACGCCGAAGCCGCCGAAGGCGTATGCCCTTATTGCCAGCGCAAACTGCCCGACGGTTTCGAAGATGACATAGCCGCTTGTTTTGACGGGCAGTACCAAGCCGACATTAATGACCTGCTTCAGTTTCAGGAAGCCTATGCAAGCGATATGCGCGGTTTCCTTGAGGTGCTTAACGGAAACCTCCAGACCGCTTTCCCGAAACTCGACCTGACAGAGTACAAAGCTAAACTCGCGCTCTTGGAGAAAACGATAGAAGTCAACATCCAGCGGATTGCGGACAAGCTGAAAGAGCCGTCAACGGTCGTAACACTTGAAAACGTGAAGACGCTGCGTGATGAGATAAATGCCTTGATTGACAGGTTTAATCAGCAAATCCAAGCCAACAATGCCATCGTCGGCTCGAAGCGGCAAAAGCAAACCGAATGCACCACGAAAGTCTGGGAGCTCATTGCTTTTACGCTGCAGAACGAGGTTTCAGCTTACAAGACCAAACGAAAAGCAGTTGACGACGAGATAACCGCCTTGATGAAGCTAATCACCGACGGAGGCAAAGCGTCGCGGGCGTTGGAACAGGATATCGCCGACCTCAATAAAAAAATCGTCAGCACCCTCCCGACCATCACGAGCATTAATATCTTGCTGCGCGATTCGGGCTTTCAGGGCTTTTCCCTGCGTGAAAAACGAGGGCATCAGAATGTTTATGAAGTGGTTCGCCACAATGGGCAAGTGGCTGAGGGGTTGAGTGAGGGCGAGCGGAATTTCATAGCCTTTCTGTACTTCTACCACCTCGTGCGCGGCGGTCACGCCGATACGGAAGTGACCAAGGACAAAATCGTGGTCATCGACGACCCGGTGTCCAGTATGGACAGCAGCGTCCTCTTTATCGTCAGCACCCTTGTGAGGGAGATGGTCGGGGTCTGCTTCAATAACGTCGAGTACCGCGAACACGAACTTGAGGTGCAGGGCGACTACATCAAGCAGATATTCATCCTAACGCACAACGTCTACTTTCATCGGGAGATAACCTACAACCAGACGAGCCGCTACCGCTGCGTGTCGTTCTTTGTGGTCAACAAGGCGAGCAACCAGTCCTCGGTCAGACTCTGCATTCGGCAAAGCCAGAAAGTGCCGACCGAGCAGGAGAACTTCAACCCCGTCCAGAATTCCTACGCCGCCCTCTGGAGCGAATACCGCAAGGTAGATACGGCGATTCCCATTCTGAACGTCGTCCGGCGCATTCTGGAATACTACTTCATGCAGCTTTGCGGGTACGACGGCGTGAACATCCGCAAGCGTGTTCTGGACGACCATAGGGATAAGTTCATCGAGCTGGTGGATGGCGGGCAGCCAGATTACACGAAATACCACCTCGCCTCGGCGATGCTGTCCTATATCAGCGCCAACTCCGTAGGCTTCTCGGACGGCTTGAACTACGTCGACGACTGTGCCGATATCAGCCTATACAAGACGGTCTTCAAGCTGATATTCGAGGCTCTGGAGCAGGAGCAGCACTACAAGATGATGATGGGCGAGGAAGAAGAAACCGCCCAATCAGTGTAAACATAAAGCAGGAGGAATATTATGGCAAACAGAACTGGAACGTACGTCGCTTTTGACGGCTTAGGCATGACTGACCCCACGAAGTCGGATTTTAGGTACTACGCAACCATCAAAGCGTGGTGCGCAAATAGCAACATCGAGTTCAACATCACGAACAGCCACGAGAAGACTTATGCTGTGAGGGATACAAGTTCAAAGGCTACGCTTTATTCGCGGATTCAAGAGAGGCTGCGGGCATCGAAGAATATGTTGGTTATTCTCACCAGTGACACGCGCTACACGGGGAGCGTACTCTCGTATGAAATTGAGCAGGCAATAGACAACTACAAGTTGCCGCTCATTATTGCGTATCCTGGATACACGTCTATCCTGGACGTCGATTCTCATAAGGACGTGTGGCCGAAGGCACTAGCAGAGCGTATCGGTAAGGCAGGAACAGAGGCGATACATATCGCATTCAACAAGGACTGCATTTTAGCCGCCGTTAAGCAGTTCTCGGTAAACGGAGAGCATTTGAGGCGGTAAGCAATATTACAGCAGAGATACATACGTGTCTTGGGGCTTGATAAAATAAGGAGGGCAGCATGGCTTACAGAAACAAGACTTATATCGCCTTTGATGGTGATACAGATATGTTCTACTATCGGACTTTGCAGATGTGGAAGTCAAATGACAATATCGACTTCGATTTTTACGATGCCCACGACTTGAGTACGGCAAAGGACACAAGCCTTACCGAATCTATAAAGAACCAACTTCGGGTTAGGTTTGACAATTCAAAAGTGTTTATGATTCTTGTGGGCGATAACACCAAGTGGAATAGAAAATTCATTCCTTGGGAGATTGAGCAGGCATTGAATCGTGATTTACCAATTATCGTTGTTTACATCAACGGTTCGCGGCAGAAAGACGACAGCAAATGCCCTACATCCCTGAGAGATGCGTTGGCAGTGCATATTCCTTTCAAGGCCAGCATTATGCAGTACGCTTTTGAACATTGTCCTGCTTCGCATGATACCTATAAAACAAAGGGTGATACAGGAGCGTACTATTATAAGGATGAACGCTATAAAAGCCTTGGGTTGTGAGGTGTATAATGAAAGTGCCGTTTTTTGACAAGAGAATTTTGCATCAGTTCTATAGAGTGCTGAGTGCGATAAGTGTTTTGACATCAATAGTATTTCTTTTCGTTGACATTGATGCGAGATACAAACTGGGTATTGGCATTGCAGTTCTGGCTTTGCTTGTCGCCCTCTATATTGGCATGTGGATTTTCGCGAATAAACGACGAGTCATTACTCTGAAAATCAACACATCAGAAGTAGAGGTGAAATTTGGCGATATTTTTGAAGAGCAGGCAGACCTTAAAGCCATCGGCTTCAATGAGTATTTTGATACGCAAGTTGATAACAACATCATTTCAGCGACTTCCTTGCATGGGCAATACATTGAGAAGTTTTACAAGGATAAGGTTAGCGAGCTGGATTCCATGATTTCAGCCGACACCCATCTGCCCGACGCATATATTGGCGAGAATAGCGGTCGAATCCAAGAAAAAAAAGGAAAATACAAACTCGGTACTATCTGTGTTGCAAATGACTACTTGCTCACGGCTCTGAGCCGTTTCGATGAGAATAATAAAGCCTATCTTGAAATAAACGACTACATCAATTGCCTTCTAAATTTTTGGAACGAAGTTGACAGGGTCTATGCAGGGAGAACAGTTGCCTTGCCCATATTAGGCTCTGGTATCACTCGTTTTAAAGGGTATGAAAGTATCACCGACCAAGAATTGCTCGAACTCATTATTTGGACTTTTAAGGTTAGCCGTATCAAGTTCACTTATCCATCCAAAGCAAAAATAGTTGTGTACGAAAAGAAAAGCGAACGCATTAACCTGTTGCGGCTGAAAGATTTGGAAACATGAAGATAACAAAAAAAGCCCGTGGACACCGATAAAATCGGCATCCACGGGCTTTGGATAAAAAATCCCTATCTCACCCCGCCTTTCGCAGCGGGGGTGTTTTTCTCTTGAAGATAGCAAACCGCGATTTAGCTTCTAGCCCTGATAGCCTCCCTCTCCGAGGGAGGTGGATCGCCGTCGCTTTTGCGGCGAGACGGAAGGAGTGTTGCTCTGTATGGCGCGGTTTCCGCGCCATACAGAGCCCGCGGCGGGAGCCGCGGGAGAACCTAAGGTCAACTCTCCCTCAGTCTCGGCGAAAAACATCGCCGAGCCAGCTCCCTCACAGAGGGCGCCAAAAACCTGTGCTAAACCGCAATTTATCTTTTTCCCAACCAAAGGTAAATCGGCGTTTAGAAGTGCGAGTTGCTAAATAAAATGGTGGTTCCGATACCGGAGCCGTATCTTCATACGGCGAGGATTCGGAGCCACCGTTTTATGACGCAAATCGTGCTTATAAACGCCGATTTACGGTGAGTTACATGGAGATACCCAGTACTTTCTGAGCTCCCCATCCTATCAGGAACGATAGAGCCGCGACCCCGAAGCTGATGCAGATCATCTCCCTGAATGCGGGGGTAAACGGCTCTTTGCGCACCACCGATACATAGAAGGTAAAGAGCATGATGACGATGGCCGCGTTGACGAGACAGCCGGCGAGCGCGGCGAGCGGCGAGCTGATAAAGGCATAGGGCACAAGCAGCATGCAGACCGCGAACATATAGGCGATGCCCGTATAGACGGCGGCCTTCAGCGGATGATGCTCGCCGGGATCGTTCTTTTTCGCGAGATACTCGGAGGCCGCCATCGACAGCGTCGCGGCGCTGCCGGTGATGAAACCTGCCATACAGATAACCGTGGAGTTGCCGAGCGCGAAGGTGAACCCCGCAAGCGCCCCCGTCAGTTCGACAAGCGCGTCGTTGATCCCGAGCACCATCGAGCTGATATACTTGAGCCGCTCGTCGTCGACCATCGCGATGAGCTCGCGCTCGTGTTCCTCTTCCTCCGCATATATCTTGAGCGCTTCCGGCACATCCTCGGCAATCCGCGCGTATTCGACCTGCGCCTTCTCCTCCCCCGTCTCCATGAGGTTGATTACGAAGGTAAGGCCAAAGAGCAGGCCGCAGATACGGTAAAAGAGGATCTTGATCCCGTTGGGTTTCGGCATACAGCCGGTGTAACGGCTCCAGATCTCGGCGTGCCTTCCCTCCTCCGCGGAGATCTTTGCTAACACCTGAGCGTTCTCCTTCCCCGCGTGACGCGCCATGTGCGCGTATATGACATGTTCCGTAACTTCGTTCAGCTGCATAGTTTTGATCGTTTCAAGCACATCTTTGTTCATCATAAAGGCACCGCCGTATCCTATTTTTAACAGAAATTTTAACAAGCAGCTATTGACCTCATAATAAAAACCTCCCTATAATGCGGCAATTACACCTTAAGGAGGCCAATTAATGAATAAAATAGCCCTTTTCATCTGCCTTGTCTATTATATAGCGATATCGTCCCTTTCTCCAGCGGAGGCGGCGACGGCTAAAGAATTCGCCGCCGCGCACGGATGCCGCATAGACGCGGACGCCCTCGCGCTGATGGAGTCGCTCGGGGAGCTGACCTACCTTGACTCGGCCTTTATCCTGCGTATCGCGCCTCTGCCGTCGGAGAGACAGCGCACACTAACGCTGCTGCTCGCCTCCGACGGACACATGACCGTCGAGAAGCTCAAGCGCACGCCTCTTGCCGTCGTCGTGCCGGAAGACCCCGGCGACATCATTCCTCTGTTATATGAACTATTGAGGGAGGATTACTGGCGCGGCTGGCTGAGGCGCCATTCCTTTATGGCTGAGGTAAAGATGAAGGAATGGCGCGGCACCGCGAAGAGGCGCTTTACCGACCCGGAGCTCGCGGTAAGACTGATAGATATCTTTTTTCAGAAGAAAGAGGGGCAATATGACGGCGCCTCCGTAATTTATACGAGTGAAATAAAAAAATAACAGTTTGTTAGAAATTATCAATAGCAAATTATTAAAAATTATTGACAGATAGTTATAAAAATGCGAGAATACCCTCAATGTTAGCTGGTTGTTAATATCAATATTGGGAAAAAACTTAGGGAGGAATTTCCAGATGAAAAAGTTATTAGTTCTCGTCTATGTATGTGCAGTGCTTGTATTGTCGTCGTCAGCCGCAATGGCGGAAGACGCGGGACACGGCGGCCATGTAGCGCCGGAGCCGCCGGACGCCTCAAAGTTCGTCGATGTAAAGATAGCTTCGTCTGATATTAAAATCGCCACCCCTGATACAGGGTCGATAGAGGTGCAGAGTGTAACTCCGATTCTGGAGACAGGTATCACCACGATAACGACATCCGGTAAATTCTACGTCAGCGATGCCGGCAAAAAGCCTTCGCTGCTGGGCGGTTTCACCCTCGATATAAAGCACAAGGAAGAAGATAAAAATGCTGCGATCGATATAGCGCTTCCTTCAGTACAAGAAATGGGACTGAAAGAGGTCCCCGCTTTCGCCTGGATACAGGATAAGGATCAGACCACCGGCGAAGCAACCGACAGCTATTCAAGATATTCTATTGAGAGCACTACCGGCGGCCTTACTGTAAAAGGCGTAGTGCTGAGCAAACACTTCTCGGAGGCGAACGTGCTCGTCGGCAATGAGACCAACACCAGTACACACGGCGGCGGTTCCAGCGGCTGCAACGCGGCGGCCCTTCCGATCGTTGTCCTCCTAACGGCTCTTCCGCTTCTCTGCTTCCGCAGGAAGTAACGCGCCAGGAGCACTGATCAAAACATATAGAAATATGCCCCTTCGCGGTGAAGGGGCATATTTTTCAGCCGTTCGCGGTCATCCCTATAAGGCGGAGAGTAGAAAAATTTGCGAAAACTTTTATATAGTCTTTTTATCATATTTATCAGCGCGGCGGCGGCAGCGGCCGCCAGCCCCTCTAATACCGGCTTCACCGGGCTATGGGAATATCCTACGGCGGAGGTCCCCGGAGACGGCGCCGGATGGATACATTACAGCCGTTACTCCCCATACCGAACGTACGCGGCGGATCTCGGCCTCTTTCCCTGGCTGGAATTCAATCTGCGCCTTACGGAATACGAGAACGATGCCGCGAAGGTTTCCGACGCCTTCGGATATTACAAGGACAAGGGACTTGATCTAAAGCTGCTGCTGGCGGAGCAGGAGGGCTTTCGTCCAGCGCTGGCCGCCGGAGTTATCGACATTATGGGTACGGAGCTCCGCAAGGGATATTTCGGGGCGGCTACTTGGAGATACAAAAACGCCGCCGTCACGGTGGGATACGGCAGCGATATGTACAACGGCTTTTACGGCGGCCTCTCCTGGAGTCCGCTGGAATGGCTTGAGTTCAAAGCGGAATACAGCCCTATGGACTACACAAGGGAGCGCGTGAGCGGCGTATTGATACACCCGAAGGAGGCAAACTCAAAATTTAACTACGGCGTCGTGCTGAAGGCAAAATGCGGGCTGATGGGAAGCCTCAGCTATCAGCGCGGCGAGGAGCTCTGTTTCGGCGTCAGCTACGCCTACGACCTCAGCCGTCCCATTTTCGGCGGGAAGCACCCGCCAAAACCGGGCGAGGCCAACAGCAAAGACTGGGACAGCTGCGATATCAGGAAATTGACCGCCGATCTCCAGGAGACGCTGGGGGCACGTGGCTTTGGACTGCGTAACGTCGTCGTCTTAGCCGGCGACAAGACGATACACGCAGCCTTCGAAAATATCGGTTACGCCTCGCAGACGCAGGCCGTCGCGCGCGCGATAATCACCGCCTCACGCAATATCCCGTGGGACACGGAGTCATTCACCTGCGCGGTCATGGTGCGCGGAGCGCCGGTCTCCTGCGTAAGTCTGAATCAGGAACAAATGTCCCTGATAAGAATGGATAAATTCCGCGCGTTCGACATAGAACGACGCTCCTTCAGCTGGGCAGAGAAGACAAAATACGGAACGCCTCCCGGAACGAAGTGGGATGTGATGGCCGGCCCCGGCGAGAGCCGCAGAAACGGCTGGGGTGAGATCCGCGCCGCGCTTGCCTTTGAACCGCGCATAGACAAACAGCTCGACAAAATGCCCTTTATGGCGCGCACTGACATCGACTGGATCGCGCAGCTGCGTTCATCGCAGGGCTGGTCCGCATACTTAAAGGTACGCCAGCCGCTGCACAATAATGTGGAGATCTGGTGGGAACCGGAGATGAACGACACGACGCGCATCTGGAAGGGAGTCCTGAGTTATCTCTATAAATTCGATAAAAACATCTGGGCGCTCGGGGAATTCGGATACCTTGATGAAAACTATTTCGGCGGAAACCTCTGGGGCCGGTATTACATTCCGCAGACAAACCTCTGGGCTGGAGGCCGCCTCTCCGCGACCAAAGAACGCGAATATGACTCCTTCGGCGGCATCCCAGAATATAAGAGAAATTATTACTATGATTATTCAAAGAGGGAATATGTAACGCTCTACCTGCCGCAGAACGGCGATAACGGCTGGAACCTCTCATGGTGGATCGAGGGCGGCTATCACGACTCAACCTATAACGCCGACCTTACGGCCCGCTACGGGAAATTCGTCGACGGAGACAAAGGATACCGGCTTGACGCCGTGAGAAACTGGGACTCGGCGCGCGTCGGATTTTATTACACCGATACGGACAGAAAGACGACAGGCAAAAGCTTTACAGACGCCGGAATGATACTGCATCTGCCGCTGTCGGCCTGGTATGACGGCCACGCGAGCAATACCTACTGGGATGAGGAATTTACCATGCTGTCGACATTCAGGCTATTCGCCGGCAAGATGCCGGGAGCCTGGCAGACGCCGGAGGCACTCGTCGGAGAGCTTCAGCCGGAGAGGCTGTATCAGGAGGTCGGCGATCAGATTGAAAGGCTTTGCCTCCAGATGAAGGGAGACGAGGCTTTGCAGGAAGAACCGGCTAAGGCATACGGCTTCGTTGATTACCTCACCGGGAAATGGCGCAGGGATATAGCTATAACTGACGAGTGATTTTTTAATCGCCGGCATCAATATTACGCCGAATTTTAACACACAGTTAAAACATTTATAACAAAACCGTGTCGATTTTATATATAGAAATACGAATTATACGCTCTGGAGGAATGACATGTTGAAAAAACGTACAATAGCAGCTTTGGTTCTCATCTTTTACCTCTTCACCCTCGCCGCCCCGGCGGCTTCCGTTGCTGCGGATGCCGGCGCAGTCGCAGCTGCGGCTGCCGCCCTGACAGGACATGGTTTGGGAGGAGCGGCGGACAGCCCAGGAGACACAACCGCCTCCGAAGGAGCTTCGGATAGCGGGATATTTAACGGCGATACAGGTGCGAAAACCTCCGCAACTCCCCAAACGACAGATTTCCCCGCCACAATAGACCCTTCTGCATCGGAACCGCAGACAACCGTCGTCAATGAAAAACTGGAGGAGGAAAGGCTGCATAATCCCGCTACAACGTCAGCACCGGCCGCCACTACGTCAATCTCCTCGCCCATCGATCCGAGAGAGGCCAGTGGCAGCACCATGTACGACAACCTGCGTGGCAGGCTCGCCCGCTTCGGCACGGACTTCTTCGCCTCACGCCGGGCCAATACGCTGACATACGCCCCCGTTGGCCCAAACTACGTTGTCGCGCCGGGAGACGAGGTGCGGATAACCCTATGGGGATACGACGATATCAGGGCTAACCTGGTCGTCGACAGGGACGGCGTTTTGACGCTTCCCAAGGCCGGGCCGCTCAACGCGGCGGGGATGACCTTCGCGGAGCTCGAAAAGGCGGTCAATAACGCCTACGGGAGAATATTCAACGACTTTGAAATCAACGTCTCTATGGGTAAGCTGCATACGATCAACATATATGTAACGGGACACGCGCTGCGCCCTGGGGCCTATGCCGTATCCTCAATGGCTACGCTTATCGATATCCTATCGCAGGCAGGAGGCCCGGCGCCTTCCGGCTCTATGCGCGCGATAGAGGTAAAACGCGGCAATAAGAAAATCGCCACGCTCGATATTTACGAGCTTCTGCTGCATGGCAGCCGTAAGGGCGACGCGCGGCTGTGCGACGGCGACGTGATCTTTATACCGACCGTAGGCAATCTCGTTTCGGTTGCGGGAAACGTCAAGCGTCCGGCGGTCTACGAGCTGACGAAAAATGAAAAACATCTTGCCGATATAATCAAGCTCGCGGGCGGCCTCACATCCGGCGCATACAAAGGGCGGGTACAGATCGTACGCGTCAAGGATAATACGATACGGACCGCCTTTGAATCGGAGCTCACGCAGAAAAACGCCGCGTCACAGAAACTGCAGGACGGAGACCTCGTGAAGATCTTCACCGTGCCGGGCGGCTCGATCAACATACGCATCGCGGGAGCCGTCATCCAGCCCGGCGTATACGCGATAGAGCCTGGAACGACGACGCTGGGTGACGTCCTTAAACGCGCGGGCGGTCTGCTCTACACCGCCGCTACCGAAGGCGAATTGACGCGCATTCAGGTCAGCGAACAGGGTCCCGTGACGACGCGCACGATGGTCAACCTGAGAGAGGCCATCGACGGCAAAGGGTGTTTTCTGCTCCAGCGCGACGACTACATCTTCGTCCGCACCGTGCCGGACTGGAACCTATACCGCAGCGCGCGGATAACGGGGCGCATCCTCTACCCAGGCAGCTATGCCGTCAAACAGGGGGAGCGGCTGTCGTCGCTCATCGAGCGTGCCGGCGGCTTCACCGAAGACGCCTTCCCGCGCGGCGCGGTCTTCATCCGTGACAGCGTAAGGGTCCAGCAGCAGAAAAGTATCGACGACATGATCCTGCGTCTGGAACGTGAAATGGCCGCCGCCGCAAACCAGGCCGTATCCACCGCGACAACAACCAAAGACGTGACCTTCGCCCAGGCGGAGGTTACGCAAAAGGACCGGCTGATGACGGCGCTTCGCAACCTGAAAGCGACCGGGCGCGTCATTATGCAGATACCGCCTGACTACAAGCTGATAAAGGGCAGCCCCTACGATATTGTCCTGCAGGACGGCGACCGTCTCCATATACCGGTCACGCCAGGCACCGTACAGGTCATCGGTTCCGTTACCACACAGTCCACCTTCGTATTCCGCACCGGACAGCCGATCAGCGAATACATCAGAATGGCGGGCGGCTATTCAGCCTCGGCCAACGCCAAACGTACCTACATAATGAAGGTGGACGGCTCTACCGTCAGGGCCTTCGCCGGGAAACGTGCGCAAAAGGTCGAGGACGGAGACTTTATCGTCGTTCCGGAAAAACTGATGTTCCAGCCGGCGATGCGCAATACCACGGACATCATCGACATCGTCTACAAGCTGGTGCTCGGCGTGGCGGCGGTAGACTATATCTTTAAATAAAGGAGGAAAGACGATGACGGACAGCCAAAAGACTTTAAACGACGATTATGAATACGAACTGTCCCTGCTAGATCTGCTGGTGATACTTGTACAGCAAAGATGGCTCATTATAAAAATAACCGCGGCCTTCGCCATTATCGCGGTGATATACGCGCTTACGGGCACGCCGATCTATCGAAGTACCATGCAGATCATCTCGCCAAACAGCGGAGCGAAATCAGGAGCGGCGGCGATGCTCGCGGCTACAGGCATGGGCGACATGCTCGGCGCCCAGCTGACGACGCAGAGCGACACCGTCGTCGGCGTCATCAAAAGTCCGCTGGTGCTGGACAGGGTCATCGATAAAAACAGCCTCCTTACAAGGGAAAGTGAAAATTTCAGCATAACTCGCCTGATCGGCGCATTGTTCTCCAAAGGCAAACCTAAACCTAAGATGAGGACGATGGTAAGAAAATCGCTTTCTGAAAGCGTACAGGCAATTTCAGACAAGAAGAGTGGAATTATCACTCTCTCGGTGAAAGACACCTCTCCCGATATGGCTGTAAAGCTTGTAAAATCCATATTCGCGGAGACGCTCTGCGTCATGCAGGATGTAGCCATCTCTCCGTCGGCGCAGCAAAGGGTATTTCTGGAATCTCAGCTGAAAGAGAACAACGGGGAACTTTCAAAGGCGGAGGGCGCTCTTATATCATTCCAAAAGAGAACGGGGATGATCGGTACGGGAGGCGCGCCCAGCGACATCTCCGCGCTGGCGGTATTGCAGGCACAGATGGTGGCCAAAGAGATAGAGCTGCGATCCGCGCGCTCTTTCGCAAAAGAGGCCAATCCGCAGATAAAAAAGCTTGAGGCGGAATATGCGGCGATAAAAAAGCAGTTCGAAGCGGACAACGCTAAGGTAGGAACTTTTCCTCTTTCCGGTGTCGGCCTGAAGAACCTGCCGGTCGCCTCGCTGGAATACGCCGCGCTGGTACGGGAATACAAGTTCAGGGAAAATCTCGGGCAAATATTGCTGCGCCAATACGAAACGGCCAGAATGAATGAACTTAACGATCCGCTGGTCTTTCAGGCCCTTGGCGAACCAACCTACCCTGAGCTCAAGGAATCCCCTAAGAGAGCAAAAATTGTAATTCTCGCGACTTTTCTCGGCGGCTTTCTCGGCGTCTTGGCCGCTTTTATCTGCCACTTTCTCTCAATATCAAGCTCCGATCCAGAAGAGGCACCCAAGATAGAATTTGTTAAGGCAGCCCTGCGCTCAGATCTGAAAAAACTAAAATTTTTAAAGAAAAAAAGCTCATAAGGATAACGCCGGATAAAAGCCCTCTTTTCTTTCCGGAAAAGAGGGCTTTTTCATACTGTTTTTATATGTTTACAGGTCGCGGCCTGCGGCTGTTTCGTCAAGAAGCAGCTTGGCAGATATTTTTTTGCAGGAATTCAGCAGTTCATCAATGATATGTATATCGTCAATGTCGGGCTTTCCACAGAGAGAATCCAACATATATCTGACCTCCGAAAGCTTCAAAATTATCGGAGATGTCTCTTTGAGATGCTGTTCTTCGTTAGACATAGGCATTATCGGACCTTTCACGACTAACGCTCTCCCCGTATCCTCGTTCTCCTCCAGCAGGAAGGCAACTGTCGTATCGAGAACCCGCGCAATGTTTTTCAAGTTCTCGCCTTCGGGGAGGCAGCGCTTACCCTCCCAGGCTATGACCGTCGAACGGGCTACCTTTAAAGATTCCGCCAACATGGCCTGGGTCAGCCTTTTCTCTTTACGCAGCATTTTTATCTTCTCAGAAATATTCATCGGCATCCCCCATGTTGTGTATAGACTACAAATAATAGAGGAATGGGTCAAGATTGATTTGGCCTACATATATGTTGTGTAAACTTGACTATATTCAAAGATATTTTTATAATAAGTCTTATATAGCGGACTTATTTAATTATGGCGGTGACAATCAATGTTTGGGAAAGTAATCAGAAAGAGAAGGGTCGCCCTAAAACTCACCCAGAACGACCTGGCAGTGCTGGTTGGCGTCAACCGCACCACCGTCGTGGCCTGGGAACATGAGAAGTTTCAGCCGACAAAGAAGATCGCGGCTCTCGAAGACGCTTTGAATATTGGGCGCGGAGAGCTCTATTTTATAATCCAGGAAAACCGGCTGCGGTGATGCGTAAAAATGTTTGGTTCAAATCAAACGCGCGGGATATCTATATTTTTATCGCGCTCTGCGTCTTTATATCCTCTGTGGCGCTGATATATCGCCACGAGACCGGACCGGGGCTCTCGTACAGCTCTGTCTTTTATTGTCCCGCTAAGAAAGATGACGTTCTGTCGGTACAGGCACAGCCGCCGCGCCCATCCTATAATGACGCTGACATGCACGTATCCGTGGCGGCGGCAAAGAGAACCGCGGCACAGGCCGTTCACAGGTCTTTGGCGAAGGTATCCGACGTCGCAGTCCTTCTTTATATCGTCTACCTGCTTCTATTTCTGCGCAAAGGCAAAAAGACCTCATCTCTCTTTATGAAGACGGATGGGAAGAACTATTCCAAAGATCCGCTGACAGGGCTGCTTGACAGAAGCGTGCTCTACGGGTCGGTCTCCGAAACTATTCGTCTCTACCCAGAGAGATGCCACGCCGTTTTTATGATGGACCTGGACAATTTCAAAAAAGTAAACGACACCTTCGGACATCTCAAGGGGGATACGGTTCTGCGTTCAGTAGCTGAACACATTTTATCCAGCGTCGAAAAGGGCGATATTGTGGGACGGATCGGCGGCGACGAGTTTATCGTCCTGGCCAGGAACGTCGCCGGCAGGACCGAGGCGGAGAGCAAGGCTAAGACGCTGCAAAAGGCGGTCTCAGGCATGGAGGATGTCACCGTAAGCATCGGCATAGCCCTCTATCCTTACGACGGCGCTGTGTTTGAGGAGCTGTATGATCACGCCGATATTGCGATGTACAGGGCGAAGGATAAAGGCCGCGACCGCTGCGAGTTTTACTGCGGCGGCCGCTGAGAGAACAGCGGGACTGGCGGCGCTAAACGCCGTTTCTTTCTCTTTCTATCCAGCCCAGATATCCCTTCACCGACTGGCCAATGAAGAATTCCTCCCTCTTTCGTACCGCCTCCGGCATCTTTTCAAGGTTTGCGAGCACCGGATCGTTTGCCAGCAGCGCAAGGACCGCATCCTCCGGCGAGGTTCCGGCGGGAAGCGCCGAGAGCACCGCGAGCCAAAGCTTCATCTGCTCCGCGGCCCTGTCGAAAACTTCGCTGGCGTCTTCGAGATATCCCGAGTGAGGGAAGCAGACGACGTCTATATCTTCGAGCGCCCTCAGCCTGTTGAGAGAGGCGACGGCCCTGTCATAGAAAAATTTATGCGGTGTCGCCGGGCGCATGAAGCAGCTGCCGTCGTCACACCTGAACCAGCAGCCGGCAGCTTCGCCGGCAAAGAGTATCCGCCTTCCGGCAAGTTCATAGATGTAGGAGCTGTGATGCGGCGCGTGTCCTGGCGTGTCGATTACGGTAAGGTTAGGTATACCGCCGTCGATAAGGTTCTCCGCCGGGAGCGGTATGGGGGTACCGTACACGTCGCAGAGGCTGCCAAGGCTGGTCCGGCTTCCTGCGATCAGCTTAGAGGGGTCGACAAGGTGCGGACGCCCCTTTTCCGGAGCCAGAACTTTGGTCTCCGAGTGCGCGGCGATAAACTGCCCCGCGCCACCAGAATGGTCGAGATGTATATGCGTATATATCAGATAATCGATCTTATTTTTTCCTTTGGCCTCAAGCAGGCGCAGAAGCTCCGGAACCGCGGAGGCCGGTCCCGTCTCCACAAGTATCCTCCGCCCGCCCGCCTTGTCTTCGATGAGCCAGCCGTCAAGAAATGATTCAAAGCCGCCGCGCGGTATCGGCAGGTTTATCCGGTAAAAATTGGGGAATATCTCCGTCATCGCCATTTGCATACGCTCCTTTTATTCTCCGTCGCCGATGGCCCCGAGAACCTCGTCTATGAGGCCCTGAAAGACAGGCGTGCTTCGTGGCCGCGGATACGGCAGATCGACGGGAAGTTCGCGCGTCACGCGCCCCTCTCCGAGGATTACCACCCGCGTACCGAGGCGCAGCGCCTCACCGACGTCGTGTGTCACCATTATAAAGCTCTTTTTTTCTTCAAGGTATAACCGTATCAGCTCGCGCTGCATCGTGCGGCGGGTGAAATAATCAAGGGCTCCGAGCGGTTCGTCGAGCAATATCACAGGCGGGTTTTTCACGAGCGCGCGCCCGAGGGCGACGCGCTGCGCCATGCCGCCGGAGAGCTGGGCCGGCAGCGCCCTCTCGTAGCCTTTTAGTCCGACCGTCTCTATCATTTTAAGCGCCCTTTCTCTCAGCCCCTCGTCCCGTTCACGCGGCGGATAGGCAAAGAGGATATTGTCGATAGCCGAAAGCCACGGCATAAGCCGCGCCTCCTGAAAGACCATACCCGCGGGCAGCGGCTCTTCCTGCGAACAGGAGCGCCCCCTGAATTTCACGGAACCTGCCGTGGGAGGTTCAAGAGAAGCGAGGATGCGCAGCAGAGTGGTCTTGCCGGAGCCGCTCCTGCCGACGACGGTGACGAACTCGTTCTCTCCGATTTCAAGAGAGACGTCCTGCAGCGCCTCCACACGCCGCCCCTCTATGCTGTAGCACTTTGAGACGTTTTCTACCGAAAGGAAGGACATCAGCGCACCCTCCCCGCGGCCTTAGAAATAATTACGAAGAGATAATCCAGCGCCGCGCCAAGCGCGCCGATCACAAGTATCCCCATCAGCACGACGTCCGAGCGCGAAAGCTGTTCCGCGTCAAGGATCATATATCCCAGCCCGGAAGAGGCGGCGACAAGTTCCGCCGCCACAAGCGAACGCCAGCTGTAGCCGAGCCCCAGCTGCAGACCGGTAAGAATGGCAGGCAGCGCCGACGGCAGGATCACATGGCGGCAGCGCTCCCAGCGACTGTAGCCAAAGACCCGCGCGACCTCGATGAGCCCGGAATCGCAGCCCCTGACGCCCTGCAGCGTATTGAGAAAGACGGGAAAGAAGGTGGCGAGGATGATAAGGATGATCTTGGGGCTCTCCCCGATCCCGAACCAGAGGATGAGCATCGGAATCACCGCCATTGGCGGGATATGGCGCAAAAACTCCAGAGTCGGGTCCAGCTGCGCGAGAAGCGGCGGAAAAGAGCCGCACAAAAACGCAAGCGAGACGGCAAGCGCCGCGGAGAGGCCGAAGCCGACGGCGATACGGCCGAGGCTGGCGCACATATTCTCCGCCAGCGTTCCGTCTGCGGCGGCGGTCGTAAAGGCGCGCCACACCGCTCCCGGCGAGGGCAGCAAAAAGGTGTTCCACCAGCCGGCCGAGGCCCCGTACCACCATAAAAGGAGGACTGACAGCGGGAATAAGGCGCCGCTCATAAGTATTTTCCAGGCAGTATCTTTCATCTCACGCGTAAATTCCCATCAATAAAATTCCGCTAGTATTGTACCTCTAAAAAGGCGAAAGACACTATAATATTAACGGATGAAAAATATTACGCGACAAGGGAGTGTACAGTTTGAGCAAAGTAACATGGAAGGCGGGGACGATGCTCTACCCCCTGCCGCCGGTGATGGTCTCCTGCGGTACGATGGAAAGGGCGAATATCATCACGGTGGCCTGGACGGGCATAGTAAACTCGGAACCGCCGATGACATACATCTCCGTGCGCCCCGAGCGCTTTTCGCACGGCCTGATCAAGGAGACGGGAGAGTTCGTCATCAACCTTACTACCGACAGGCTGGTATGGAACGCCGACTTCTGCGGCGTGAAATCCGGCCGCGACACAAATAAATTCGCCCTGCCGGGACTCACGGCGGTCAAAGCCAGCGCGGTGAGTGCTCCGATGATAGAGGAGAGCCCCGTCAACATCGAATGCCGCGTCGAGAGAAGCATTCTGCTGGGAAGCCACGAAATGTTCATCTCCAAAATAATCGCCGTCAACGTCAATGAAAAGCTGCTGGACGCGAAGGGCGTGCTGCACCTGGAAAAGGCCGGCCTTGCGGCGACGGCGCACGGAAAGTACTTCACGCTTGGCCGCCAGGTAGGAAGTTTCGGATATTCGGTAAGAAAGAGATAAAGGAGAAATCAGCAATGCTTAGATGCGAAATATGCCATAAACCTTTAAAGGAGTGCTGCGACCTCTTCCACGAGGCCGAGGACGAAAACGGAAATAGCGTCGTGATCTGTTACGAATGCGCGGAGGAGCATAAGATCCCCTTCGAAGATGAGAAAGATAATTTATAAACCGGCGCCTTAATTATTTTGCGCGGCGGTAACGGGCGGAGAGGCGAATCATCTATTTCGTGCGGTCCGCCCTGTTTATCCGCCACAGGCGCCGCAAACGTCACGAAGCCGCCCCGGGGCCCAACCTAAGATAGGTTCGGTTGCCGGGGCGGCACAGTTATGTCTATAATCAGCGGAATTTATACGCTGTAAAGCAGCTCTCCGTATGTCGGATAGGGCCAGTATTTTTCTCCGACGAAGCGTTCGATCTCGTCCGCCGCGGAACGCAGCTCACCCATCACCGGCAGGACCTTGTCTCGGTAATAGAGGGCGGCCTCATTCGCGCTCCCGCACGCTTCCGCCTCCGTCAGGATTTCCTCGAGCCTGTTGATATTCACATAGAGCGAATCGGTCAGTGTGCGCAGGTGCTTGAGCATATTGATCTCCATCGCGCAGTCCAGCTCGGGGCAGGCCGTCTTGACCGCCACCGCCGTCTCGCTGAGGCGCTTGAGATAGGTGTAAGCGGCGGGGATGATGTCCTTCCGCACCATCTCGGCCATCGTCAGGGCCTCTATCCTGATCACCTTGCAGTAATTCTCAAGATGTACCTCGCAGCGCGAACGCATCTCTACCTCCGTGAAGACCTTATGCTTGGTAAAGAGCGCAACGTTCTTTGCGTCGACATAATGCGGCATGGCGTCGGGGGTCGTCCGGTAGTTGGAAAGGCCGCGGCGCGCCGCCTCCTCAAGCCAGGCGTCCTCGTAGCCGTTGCCGTTGAAGATGATGCGCTTATGTTCGGATATCGTCTTCCTGATAAGGCCGTTGAGCGTCTCTTTAAAATCACCGCCCCCCTCCAGGGCGTCGGCGAACTGCTCAAGTTCCTCGGCGACGATCGTGTTGAGCACAATGTTCGGCCCCGCGATGGACTGGCTTGAGCCGAGCATACGAAACTCAAACTTATTGCCCGTAAAGGCGAAGGGAGAGGTCCGGTTGCGGTCGGTGGTATCCTTGCGGAAGAGCGGCAGCGTGTCCACGCCGATCTCCATATGGCTCGCGACCCGGTCCTTATAGGCGGTACCCTTCTCTATCGACTCCAGGATATCCATCAATTCCTCGCCGATAAACATCGAGATGACCGCAGGCGGCGCTTCGTTCGCGCCGAGCCGGTGGTCGTTGCCCGCCGTCGCAACGACTGCGCGGAGCATATCCTGATATTCGTCCACGCCCTTTATCACCGCGCAGAGAAAGAGAAGGAACTGGGCGTTCTCCGAAGGTGTCCTGCCGGGATCGAGCAGGTTAAGGCCGTTGTCCGTCGCGAGCGACCAGTTGATATGCTTACCGGAGCCGTTGACCTCGGCAAAGGGCTTTTCATGCAGGAGGCAGACGAGCCCGTGGCGGTCGGCAACCTTTTTCATCAGCTCCATCGTCAGCTGGTTATGGTCACAGCTCATATTGGTGTTGGTAAATATCGGCGCCAGCTCATGCTGCGCGGGAGCAACCTCGTTGTGCTCGGTCTTCGCCAAGATGCCGAGCTTCCAGAGCTCCTCGTCGAGATCGGCCATAAACTCCATCACGCGCGGGCGTATCGCTCCGAAATAGTGGTCGTCCAGCTCCTGTCCCTTCGGCGGCTTGGCGCCGAAGAGCGTGCGCCCCGTAAAGCGCAGGTCCTTGCGTTTTTTATAAAGCTCTTTGTCGACGAGAAAATATTCCTGTTCCGGCCCCACCGTAGTGGTGACGCGGGTGACGTCGTTGTTGCCGAAGAGCCGCAAAATGCGCAGAGCCTGAACGTTGATGACGTCCATCGAGCGCAGGAGCGGAGTCTTCTTGTCAAGCACCTCGCCGCCGTAAGAGCAGAAGACGGTGGGGATGCAGAGGGTGTTCTCCTTTATAAAGGCGTATGACGTTGGGTCCCAGGCGGTATAGCCCCGCGCCTCGAAGGTGGCGCGCAGGCCGCCGGAGGGAAATGAGGAGGCGTCCGGCTCGCCCTTTATCAGCTCCTTGCCGGAAAATTCCATTATCACCCTACCGTTGTCGAGCGGCGAAATGAAGCTGTCGTGCTTCTCCGCCGTTATCCCCGTCATCGGCTGGAACCAGTGGGTGAAATGCGTCGCGCCCTTCTCCACCGCCCAGTCCTTCATCGCGTTGGCGACGACGTTGGCGATATCGCGCGCGACCGGCTTTCCCTCGCTGACAGACTTCTTGAACGCCTTGAAGGTCTCCTTAGGGAGGCGCTGCTTCATCGTAAAGTCGTTAAATACCATCGTGCCGAATATCTCTTCTACCTTTGCCATCATAACCACTCCTTTTCAAAGGACTTTCTCCTTAACGCGGACATAATAGCTTTATTTACAGTAAATGTCAATATTTAAGCAGATATTTAGGTAATTTTTATGCTTAATTTTATATATAATCTGCATATAATATATATTTTCTCAAAATAAGCATAGAGTAGTTAGACCTTAAGCAGCTTTGTTATATCGCTGGGCTTCCTTCCGTTGAAGTATGTATAGGGCGGGAACCGC
This sequence comes from Cloacibacillus sp., assembly GCF_020860125.1. Lineage (NCBI taxonomy): Bacteria > Thermotogati > Synergistota > Synergistia > Synergistales > Synergistaceae > Cloacibacillus > Cloacibacillus sp. Next base: position 28,679 of record NZ_JAJBUX010000024.1, read on the forward strand.
CGTCAGGTCACGGAAACGGCAAAAGCCCCGCCTGAGCGTCAAATGCTCAGGCGGGGCTTTTGTAAACGCTAGATGCGGGGAAGCTAGCCTATTCCCCCGGCTCGCGTATCTTGGCCGCGTTTAGTGCGAATCCGGGGTAAATTTACTCATATCTACGACCTTTATCTTTATACCGTCAACGGTTTTCTCTTTCACAGGGGCATTTCCCTTCACTGTAGTACCAGTCGCGGTATCGTACTTGGTAATCGAAACCAACGTCCCGTTACTTAAACCGCTGATATTCTGCGTTGTCCAGGAAATAGAATAATTGTAATTACCCTCATTATCCGTCTTTAAGCTCGTCCGCTGCACCTGCCAAGGGTAGCTGCTCAAATCGATGCCTGTGACGCGGCTGAGATATTCCACAAAATACTTTCCGTAGTTAAGTCCGGTAGAATCCAGCGTTGCGTTGATGTCATCCTTAAGGTTCGACACGTAGTTAAAGTATGATTTTAAGTCAGTTACGTACTTATCGCCTATCTTGATTTTTACGATCTCTTCCTTGTTCAGAAGATGGCTTAGCTGCACAAACAGAGTGTCGTCCAGAGTATCGCTGTGCACTGTACAGGCCACCGTAACACGCGAGGTGTCCGTAATATCCGGCAGGGCGAATACCACCACGCCGTGAGAGGGACATACGCCGCTTATCGAATAGAAGGTCGGCGACGAAGATTTTTTTTCGCCCTTCGTCTGGTCCTTTAATACATCATCCATTATGGGCTCAAAATTAGTTAAAGCTCCCTCTGCCCTTCTTATACCGTATTCTTTTTGAAGTATCTTCCTGTTGTTGAGGCAGGCGGTCTCCTCCGCCTTATCGGTGGCGCTGCCGCTTGAAATCATCATCAGTCCGGCAAGTATACCTATCACGATTACCACAATCAGAACCTCCACTAAGGTGAAAGCCCCGCTCTTTCCAGTCGGCATTTTACCCCCTCCTTGTTACCCCAAAAGCAAGTCATTCTCTTACTTTTTATTATACAACTGCCGCGCGGATTTTCCATCGCCGTCTCAATAAAAAACACTCCGCGTCACGCATATCCACTCGCGGCGGCAGCCGGTCCCCGAAAAGAAACGGCGCCCGCCGGAGCGGACGCCGTTTCTTTTCGATAGGGGGGTGAGAAGACAGCTGTTTTATATCTTTCCGACAAGGTCGAGGCCGGGTTTCAGCGTTTCTTTGCCGGGGGTCCACTTCGCCGGGCAGACGCGGTCGCCGTACTGGGCGACGAACTGAAGGGCCAAAATCTTTCTGAAGAGTTCGTCCGCGTTACGGCCGACGTTGCCCGCGTTCACCTCGTAGGCGCATATCCTGCCCTCTGGGTTAACGATAAATGTTCCGCGCTCCGCGATTCCCTTATCCTCGATCATCACGTCAAAGTCGCGCGCGAGTTTCCCGGTGGGGTCCGCAAGCATCGGAAATTTTATCGCCTTGATCGTATCGGAGGCGTCCTGCCATGCTTTGTGGACAAAATGGGTATCACAGGAGACGGAATAGACCTCGCAGCCTACCTCTTTAAGCTCCTCGTATTTGTCGGCAAGGTCTTTAAGCTCCGTAGGGCAGACGAAGGTGAAGTCCGCCGGATAGAAAAAGAAAACCGACCATTTGCCGAGAATGTCGGCCTTTGACACTGTCTTGAATTCAAAATCATGATAGGCGTCTACTGTAAAGTCACTGACTTCTTTTCCGATAAGAGACATCTTTAGATCCTCCTGAATTTTTATTTTATGTTAGCCTTAACTAACTGGACTAAATTTATCATTATTGAGAGGATTTGTCAATAACTTAAAATAGTTATTTTTTATTTCTTTGAATGCTCATCAAAAATTATATACTATGTGCCTCGGCCACTTATCGAATCTTGAACAGGCACAGCCCCGGAGGCCGATAAATTATTGTACTTTTGCCGCCGCTTGCGATAAACTGATATCCGTCTCGTCCATCATATGTGATACGCTATTTAATCGGAGGCTGATAGCGATGCGGCCGTCAGTAAGAAGAGATAAGCTGTTACCTGTTATATTTATAATGCTGCAGAGCGTCATCTACGGCTTCGGAAATCCGCTGACAAAGATTGCCTATTACAGCATCACGCCGCTGTGGTGTCTTACGCTGCGCTTCTCGCTCGCATTCGTGCTCTTCGCCGCCCTCTTCGGCAAAGAGGCCTGCCAACGACTGCGCGGCGTGAGGGCGTCGGACTACCTTCCCGCCGGGATCAGCGCGGCGTTGGTCTTTATCCTCAATAATATCGCCCTCAACATGACCAGCGCTACCAACGTCGGCTTTATCATGTCGCTGCCGGTGGTGATCGCGCCGATAATGGCCGTCCCGATCTTAAAGCGCCGCTATGATATCCGCCACCTGCCGGTACAGCTTGGCGCGCTGGCCGGCATCTATCTGCTATGCTGCCGCGGCGGCGGGCTGCGGTTGAACGCAGGCGACCTGATCGTCCTGCTCTCCACCGTCTGCTGGGCCGCTTCGCTGGCTTACAGCGAACGCTCTCTCACAAATATCGACGCCGCTTCGGTCACGCTGGTCCAGATAACGACTACGGCGCTGCTGAGCTTCGCCTGCGCCGTCATCTTTGAACGGAACGCCTCTCTATCCGCCGTCAAACCGGCGGCGTGGATGGTGGTCGTCTATCTGGCCGTCACCTGCAGCTGCCTCGGCTTCATGCTGCAAAACCTCGCGCTGCGCCGCACCTCCTCCGCCGCCGTCGCCCTGCTGCAGACTATGCAGCCGATAATGACGACCGCCGCCGCCTGGATGCTGCTCGGCGAAAGGCTGGATCTCGTCGGGATGGCCGGCGCCGCCGTCATAATCATCTGCATCGTGGCGGAGGTCTATGTGAGCGGCAAAACCGCGTAAAGTAAAAGATAAGAGAGAAAGAGACCGGGCCTCCAGGGGTACGCTGAGGCCCGGTCTCCGTTTAACTATAAACTAAAACGCCTCTTTATAGAGGGCGAGGATATCTTCCTTCGTCGCCCTGCGCGGGTTGCCGGGGGTGCAGACGTCGGCGAAGGCTGATTCCGTGAGCGCCTCCAGGTCGGCCTCTTTCACGTTAAGCTCGGAAAGCTTTTGCGGAATGTGGACGTCCATTGAGAGCTGGCGCACAGCGTTGACGGCGGCTTTGCGGTACTCGGCGGGGCTCATCTTGTCGACTCCCGCGACGCCGAAAACTCTCGCGATCTCGCGGTATTTCTCGCCGGTATAGTCGGCGTTATATTCCATGATATAGGGCAGCAGCAGGGCGTTCGCTACACCGTGCGGCATGTCATAGAAGGCTCCGAGCGGATGGGCCATGCCGTGGACCAGGCCGAGACCGACATTTGAGTAAGCCATGCCCGTCACATACTGTCCGAGCGCCATGTTCTCCCTGGCCTGACGGCAGCCGTCGTTGACGGCGGCGCGCAGATTGTCTGCTATGAGCTGGATCGACTTAAGGCTGAACATATCCGAAAGTTCCCACGCCCCGGGCGTTATATATCCCTCTATCGCGTGGGTGAGGGCGTCCATACCGGTGGCGGCGGCAAGGCCCTTCGGCATCGAACTCATCATATCGGAGTCCACAACCGCAATCTGCGGGATGTCATGCGGATCGACACAGACAAACTTACGCCGCTTTTCCTCGTCGGTGATGACATAGTTGATCGTCGTCTCCGCGGCGGTACCGGCGGTCGTCGGCACCGCGAAGGTCGGCACCGCGGGGTGTTTCGTCGGGGCTACGCCTTCGAGCGAACGAACGTCGGCATATTCTGGGTTGTTGACGATGATACCCGTCCCCTTCGCGGTATCCATTGAGGAGCCGCCGCCGATGGCGATCATGTAGTCGGCGCCCGCGGCCTTAAAGGCGGCCACGCAGTCCTGCACGTTTTTTATCGTCGGGTTCTGCTTGAGGCTGTCGAATACCGCATAGGCAAGTCCGGCCTCTTCTAGAACGTCAAATACTTTCTTCGCCACGCCAAATTTGATAAGGTCCTTATCCGTTACGATGAGCGCCTTTTTAAATCCGCGGCGCGCCACCTCTTCAGGGATGTTTTTGATCGCGCCCGCGCCAAAATACGCCGTTCCATTCCAGACCATACGGTTTGCCATCTTTTACGTCTCTCCTTTTAACCTTTTATTGTTTTATATCCCCATATTTATCGGAGATTACGGCCCGCGGCCTTTCGGCCTCCTCCTCCGTCTCCCACGGAAGTTTGTCGCCCGGTTCTTTCAGGTAGTTGAGTATCTGCCATATTCCCTCGCCGGTGTAGGAGCTGACGTGGAAGATCGGACGGCATCCCGCCAGATCAAGCCAGTTGTGCGCCCGTTCCACATGGGCCCCCTCGTGATCGGTCTGCGTGACGATCCCGATGACCGGACGGTTGCAGCAGGCCGTCACGCAGGGCGGATAGAGGGAATATTCTTCCGTGGCGCTCAGCAGCAGCCCTACGACGTCGGCCTCGTAGGTATAGAGGGCGAGCGCCTTTGACAGCGTGCTGTTTTCGGCATACTCGCCGGGAGTGTCGATGACGACGTCATAGTGGTTGATATACTGCGTCTTATGATACTTGATAACATTGCCGCGGAGCGCCTGTATTAAGGTAGTTTTACCACATTCGCTGCGCCCCATCAATATCAGTTTTTTCATGTGCGCGTTATTTCGCAGATCGTGAAGCCCAGCTTGTTTTTAAGGTACGTTAATATGCTGTTCACTGCCGACTGCACATTCGATATCTTTCCCGTAAATATGCAGGTCCCGCTGAAACGGTCGATGAAACCGATCTCTATCGCGGATGTCTTGATAGCGATGTCGCCTGCAATAACAGAAATTTCCGATGGGGTCATGCTCAATATGGCGATGGCCGACTGCCTGTAGTCGAGATCAGGGTTGAGCCCCAGCTTTTTGTAGATGATCTCGTCCGGACTGGCGATGATGTGGGCTAAGGTAACCTGTTTGCCGGGCACCATCTCCTGAACGAGGCGCAGTTTGCCGGAATCTATTCTGCCAAAATCGCTCAGATCCATCTTTTACACTCCGTTTCTCTTACAGCTAAAGTCCCAGTACCTTCTTTATCTCCGATATCTCGGCTCCCATTATCTCTTTGTCTCCGATAACGGTCACCGGAGCGCTGATGTAGCCGTGCGACTCCATGAAGTGCTGGGCCTCTTTGTTCGAGGGGATGCTGACCTCCTCAAATTCTATACCGCGCGCCTTGAGGAAATCCATGACCATGCGGCAGAAACCGCATTCGGGCATCGTATAGATGACGACTTTGCCGTCCTTTTCCTCCTCAGCCGCGGCTTCGGCCTCCTGCTCCTTGATGGCCGCCGCGTCATAGAAGCACTGGGAACACTCTTCGGGTTCCGGCTCCGGTTTCGTCTCATAGTAACACTGAGAGCAGTCGGCGTCCTCCTCCATCTTCTTATCCGCCGCGTTTGGCTCGTAGAAGCACTGCGGGCATTCTTCTTTTTCTTCTTTTTTCTTATGTGCCGGTGTGTAATGGCACTGCGGGCAATCCTGGGCCATTTTCATGCCTCCTTTCAACAATTTGAAAGCAGCTTCTCCACAAATTCCGGATGCGGCGACGAGATGACGCAGCTGCCGGTGATCTCGCCGCTCTCCTTCAGCTGGTTCAGGCAGGAATTCATCGCCGACTTCACCGCGGAGAGCTCGCCTGTGAAGACAAGGAATCCCTTACCCCCCAGACCTCTCGCTATCCTTATCTCCATGAGCCTTATATTCGAGGCCTTCGCCGCTATGTCTCCCGCCATGACGGCCGTGAGGGCCGATATCGTTTCTATAACGCCGACGGAGAGTATCTTATCTACCTCGGAGGTGCCGGTGATCGCCGCCGGAATTGACTCATGTACATTGTTTATTATATAACTTGAAACGATGGATGAATCAGCCAACTGGACGCCGGTCTCCATAGAACTCTTTACTGCGCCGACATTCCCGTATACGGCGATCATATACTTACCGGGGCATATCGGCGTAGAGATAAGCGCCTTTACGTCGGCGGCCTTGAGCATCTCGTCCGTGGCAAGCATACCGACAGGGATACTCTTTACCTCCAGTAGTCCAATTGAATTTATCATTTAAAGACCTTCTTAAACTTAAAGTTTTTACTGAACTACCGCAAGCCTGATGAGATTCACCAGTATCGTCATGATGAATATCGTCACCGCCGGCGGGTCTATGTGCGAATCATTGTAGCTGTTGAAGGCGTTGGCCGCGAAGTCTCCGCAAAGGCTGCTAAGGATGCCTATAAGCACTCCGAGGATCGCTCCGCAGGGGCCCCAGGCCGCCATTCCCGCCAGCGCTCCGATGGCCGAGGGAAGGGTTATGTGGTGCGTCGTGGGGATCGCGAAACCGGTCTGCGCAAAGATGAGCGATATCGCGGAGAAACCGAAGCAGGCTACGGGATATACTCCAAGCGCCGCCGCGGGCACGCCGGCATTCATCATCGAAGCTGCCACATAGCTAACCGCGATGCCCACCACGGCGCCGAGCATCACGTTATAGACGAATCCCTTGCCGCCCGTTATCCAGACCCTTGGCTCGCTGCCGGTATATTTTCCCATAAGGCCGGTCTTGCCGAAGGCCAGCCTCGCGATGCAGCCAGAGATCGCGACGGTCATCGCTACGGCGTCCGTGAGAGGTCCGAGGGGGGTCATCATAAGAATATTGAAGATAACGAAACCAATGACGCCAAAGAGTCCTCCCACGCAGATCACGTCAGCCTCGCCAAGCCCGTTGAGCGACGTCAGTATGTCGTTGCCCGCCTTGAGCTTGCCTCTGCTGCCCGCGTACGCCGCGGCCGCCACTCCGCCGGCAAACGCCACATGGGGCCCCATAAATGAACCGAACGACATGAATCCTACGCCGATGTCCGCGCCGCCGCCGGCCGCTACCAGAGCTCCGGCCAGGGCAATGCAGCCCGTCATAATAAACGCGGGAAGCGCGCCGAGCAGCGCGCCGAAAGCTCCGCCGCCAAAAGCCGCTACTAAAGCAAACATATCCATAATATTGCCTCCTCTATATTTGTTATAGCTGGTTCTCAGTATGGATCATTACAAAAATCTCCGTAACGGCTTTCACCGTGCCGGATATGGACGCATGAAGGTTGGTGCCGAGTTTACCCTGCGGCGCCCGCGCAATGAGGCCGCCGCGTATTACCTGGTCGTTTACCTTTACCACCGGCTCCGAGGCAGCGCCCGCGCCCTGCCGGAGCGGCAGCGTAACCTCGGTGAAGCTGTGATCGCCGTATTCCATCGGCGCTGGTCTGTCGTACTGTGAGAGGCCCAGCTGGCGGATGAGTTTTCCGACAGGATAGCGTTTATATTCCCGAAAGCTGTCGCACCGCTCAGGAGCCAGATGCAGGCTGTTCTTCACGCCGCTGCGCATGAGGGTATTTTTGATGGAGGCGTTGAACTTCCACGGCTGGAGCCCCATCACGCAGGCGTATTCGCAGAGGCGGCAGCCACAGCAGAGATAGGCGTTCATCGGGCTCTGCTTTTCGTCGCAGACGCTGCCATAGGCCGCGATACGCATCATCTTATGCGGTTCGATGCGATGCCCAAGGAGGCGGCGGGGACAGACCTCAGTGCAGAGGGAACACTGCATGCAGGCGATCGACGCGTCGCGGATGCTTTTGTCTAGGGGCTTTTTCAGGCTCGTCAGAAGGCTGTGTTCCACAGGCAGGACGATCAGCCCCTTAGTAGTCTTCGTTACCCAGCTCTTGGGAGAGACGGTCACGCCCATCATCGGACCGCCGTTGACCACGACGTAGTCGGATACGGTTGCGCCGCCCGCAAGTTCGACAGCCTCTCTCACCGTGATGCCAAGCGGCACCCGCACGCTCTTCGGGTTATGCACCGCGCCGGTGACCGTGAGGTATTTATCCGTCACCGGCGTGCCGTTCTCGTAAGCGGCAAGGATGTTGAGCGCCGTCTCAACGTTGACGACGATTACGCCGACGTTAAGAGGGATGCCGCCCTCGGGGACGATCTTTCCCGTCACCTCATAGACGATCACCTGCTCGTCGCCCGCGGGATAAAAACCTCCGAGAAGATGGAGCGAGAGCTTTGGATGTTTGGGAAGCTCGCAGGAGAGGGCCGCCGCCGCGCCGTGGTAGTGCTCCTTCAGGGCTACGACGCCGCGCGCGGCTCCCGAGCTCTCGACGATGAGGTCAAGGGCCGTCAGCAGTCCCGCCGCCTCCCTCTCCATCAGCTGCTGGTCCACGCGAAGCAGCGGCTCGCATTCCGCGCCGTTGATGATTACGGTGCCGGCCTGGGCCCCCAGCTTGACGTGGGTCGGAAAGCCGGCGCCGCCGGCTCCCACTATCCCCGCCTCTAAAACTGAACTTATCAGTTTATCGTTCATAACTATTTCATCCTAACGGATGTCCATGCCTCCGACCAGTACGCACCTTCTCCTGCGCGCGAAGGTCTTAGCCGATGTAAGTCCCTCTCCCGTGGGGCCGGCGATCGTGAAGGTCGTATGGCCCATGCCGCCGACGCCGATACCGGCGTACGAGGGGCCGTTTTTGACAAAAATCGTCGTCTGAATTAGCTTGGCCATTTTTGTAAGACTGTCAACGTTCCGCGAGTGCATCATCGCAGTGTGGCGGTTGCCGTGTTCGACGCGCACCGCCATCGCAATGGCCTCGTTGACATCGTCAACACGCACAATGGGAAGAATGGGCATCATCAGCTCAACCTGCACGAAGGGATGCTCCTCCTTGGCCTCCATGATAATGACCCGTGTGTCCTCCGGCGCTTCGACGCCGGCCTTTTCGAGAATGTACTTCGCGCTCTTGCCGACAAATTCCGTCTTCGGAGATTTCCCTTCCTTTGTGACAAGTCCGACAAGACGTTCGATCACCGCGGGGTCCTTCACCTCGAAGGCGCCGTTTTTCTTCATATTGAAGATAAGGTAATCGGCCGCTGAATCGACGACGATGACCTCCTTCTCAGCGATGCATGGAAGGTTGTTGTCGAACGCGCAGCCGTCGACGATGTCCTTGGCCGCCTTTTCAATGTTCGCGCTCTCGTCGACGACCGCGGGAGGATTCCCCGCGCCCGCGCCGATCGCCTTCTTTCCGCTGGAGAGGACGGTCTTGACAATCGCCGGCCCGCCGGTGGCAACAAGCATCCTCACCTTCGGATGGGCCATCATAAGGTTAGTGTTCTCGATCGAAGGCTCGGAAATGGTGACGATAAGGTTCGCCGGCGCGCCAGCCGCGGCGAGTGCCCTGTTCAGTTCGCTTACTAGCCAGAGCGAGACCTTTTTCGCCCTTGGATGGGGGCTGAAAACGACCGTATTACCGGCGGCGAGCATCCCTATTGAATTGCATATGATCGTCTCCGTGGGGTTGGTCGTCGGGGTGATCGCGCCGATGACGCCAAAGGGCGAATACTCAACGATCGTCAGACCGTCGTCACCCGTCAGGGCTTCAGTCGTAAGATCCTCGATGCCGGGCGATTTCGTCGCCGCTAAGCGGTTCTTGACGAGCTTGTGCTCATAATTTCCCATGCCAGTCTCCTCTATCGTGGAGCGCGACATAAATTTCAGGTTCTCTTCGTTAAGCACGGTTTCGCGGACGGCCTCGACGAAGCGGGCCCTGTCGGCCATTGAGCAGTCGAGGTATCTGCGCTGCGCCGCCGCGGCCGCCTCGATGGCGTCGTTCATGTCGGCGAATATTCCGCAGTTGTCGGCGGCGTTATTCTCGCTTTCGTCGATCTTCCGCATGACTCCCTTTACTATACCCTCAATAAGAGCGGCGTCTATGTTCATTGGTCAATACCCCCAATTCTGTAGTTCATCGCGCACAGCGCTATCTCCATATCTTCTTCAACCGTGCCGCCGGAAACGCCGATGGCCCCGACGACGCGGCCGTCGTATTTATAAGGAAACCCTCCGCCGAAGATGACTATTCTGTTTTTATTCGTGTTCTGCACCCCGTAGAGGAACTTCCCGGGCTGCGATACCTCGCCGAGCTCATGGGTAGCCATTTTCAGGGAGGCCGCCGTGTAGGCCTTGTTGAGCGCGATATCGATGCTGGCGAGCAGGGAGTCTTCCATTCTGTGCAGCAACACCGGATGGCCGCCCATATCCACCGCGGCGAATACGATGGGTACCCCCATCTCCTTCGCCCTTTTTTCCGCCGCCGCGGCCATACGCTTCATATTTTCCAGAGTGAAGGGCGCGTCGGTATTATTCACCGCCGTCCGCAGCTCTTCTTTTACCATTTTTTCCACCTTCGCGCGGAGCTCGCACTCCGCCGCGACGGTCTCTTCATAGCGCGCAAGCGCGTAGACGGCGTCCGAAAGGCGGTTTACGTAACGTATGATCTCTTCGCGGAAGAATCTCTTTCCCGGCTGCAGCGCTTCATTGCACCTCGTCATCGCGCGCTCGGCGCGTCTGACGATGGTGCGGGCCACATGGAGCGCCGCCGAGGCGGGGTTCACTCCCGGGATAACGAAAGAGCGCTGTACGCCGGCAACTTCCGTGCACCTGTCGACAACATTCTCGAGAAACTTGATGTCGGCCTCGCCGATCAGGTCTCTGAGTTTTTCCAAACCCTTCTCATCGCTCGCGAGCTCCGCTCCAAGCGCAAAGAGGCGTCCCTGTATCGCGTGTACGGTCTCTCTCACGTAATCAAGTTTGCTCTGGGAATAGGCCAGCCCCAGCATCGAACCGGCCTCGTCGATCGTCCCGTAGCATTCCACCCGGCCGTCCGCTTTGCTGACGCGGCTGCCGCCGACGAGGCTCGTCGTTCCCTTATCGCCCGTCTTAGTGTAAAGGTTCGCCATCTTTAGCCCACCTCTACAGTGTCGACGATACCGACGATGGCCTTATCCACGGGAGCGTTTTCGCTGAACACGCGCCGCGCGGAGCTGCCCTCGAGGACCAGCACAAGTTCGCCCGTACCGGCCCCGACCGAGTCCACCGCCACCTCGCATTTGCCTTCGCATTCGAGATATTCGTTGACCCTTTCAACTATCAGCAGCTTCATTCCGATCAGAGCCGCGTTTTTGCTGGTGGAAACGACCGTTCCGATAACTCTTGCCAGATACATGGCTACACCTCTTTTTCTATCCTGACGCCGCGCTGGAAGGCCGCGTCGTAGGCAAGCTGCGTCACAAGCGCATTTTTTGAGACCCTCAGCAGCGAACCAGCGGGAAGCGAGACGACCTCTCTTCTGCCGATCACCCTTTTTACGCTGAAAAAGTCTTCCACACTCGCCCGCGGAGCCGCCTCTGGAGCCTGCGGTTCGATGAGCTTGATCGTCTTGAAGGCCAGCGTATCGCAGCCGCAGAGCGCCGCGCCAAAATCCCTCAGTGTTTCGAGGTTGGCCGAGAGCTTAGCCTTAAGGGCCGGCGTCATGTTATAGCCCTTCGCGGCCCGCTCGGCGTTTTCCGGACAGCAGCCGTCCCTGGCGATGACGACGTTTTTGCCGCGCATCATGGAATTCGATATTATCCGCGCGGCCGGCGTGTCGGCAATACAGGCGGCGATCTTCGCCGCCGTGTTCACCGTCAGCGCAGGCACGATCACCGTGTAATAGAGCGCGGCCAGCAATTCGGGCGCGCAGTCCAGCTGCTCCTCCTGGTAAAACGCGCCAGGGGCCAGAACTGTGCGCAGCGTATCCACATTAAGCAGCTTCGATGCGCTCTTTGAGAGAAAAAGGTCAAAGGTGAAACCCGCCTGCTGAAGCTGCTGCAGGCTGACGAGCGCGGGGACGAACCCGATCAGCGAGCCGGTGTAAACGACGAGCGCCTTCTTCTGGACGCTTATCAGCTTTTTCACGACCCGGCGCACCACCTCGGCGACCAGAGCCTCTTCGGCGTTTTCAAGCAGTTTTTCTTCTCTCACAGTATCACCCGCCTTTATGCGTTCATCGCTATCCCGAGCGGCGTCACCAGCAGCGGGGCCGCCGGTTTCACCGTGGGGATGCCGATCCGTTTTTCAAAAATTCCTTCAAATTCCTTAAAACAGCAGGCTCCGCCGACGACATAGATCGTCTCCACCTGATGTCCCCTTATGGCTCCCGCCACGATCGAGGCCATCTTTTCGACGACGGGCTTGATGACCGGAAATACGCTGGACTCCTGGGCGGGGTCCTTCTTGAGGCATTCGGCCTCTTCGGTCGTCGTCCGGTGGAAGCCTGCGAGCACCAGCGTCATGTGCGTTCCGCCGGTCGGTTCGTCGGCGGTTAGCACGACCTCGCCATTCCGGATGACGCTGATGCCCGTCGTGCCTCCGCCGACGTCCACCACCGCGCCCTCTTTTATTCCCAGCACGGTGGCGGCCGCCGTCGGTTCGTCGATTATCGCCGTAAGCTCGAAATCAGCCGCCTCCACCACGTTGCCGATGGCCTTGGTGTTGCCCGGTGATATCCCGGGAGGGATTGCGCAGGCCGCTTTGGTCAGCCGGACTCCGAGCTTCTCCTCAAGTCTCGCCTTCATTGAGCGCACGATCCGGATGGCTCCCACGTAATCAACCACGATGCCGTCGCGTACTACGCATGACGGCGTGCTGACGCCGGCCACCGGACGGCCCGCGGAATCAGTGACGGATACGAGGATGTTCGCCGTGCCAAGGTCCACTCCGACCTTGAGCTCGCCCTTCCACGGATTTACCGCTTCCTCTTCCACAAGACGCGCAAATTCACGCAGCGTCTCATTGGGGATCGTGAGGTCCGCCGCCATCACTGCCGGGCCCGCCCTACTATCCTGACAAGGTCGCCGTTTTTAGCGCCGACGGCGTTTGCCTCGTCCGTGTCAATGTGCATCTCCAGCGCGTATTTGTCGCTGACGCGCAGCAGAACGTTGTGTAATACCGCCGAACGCTCCGGCGAACCCACCTCTACGTCCACGATCTCTTTGTCCTTAAAGCCGTAAAAGGCGGCCTCCTTATCAGACATATGGATATGTCTAAGGGCGGCGATGACGCTGCCATCTTTCATGACGGAGCCGCGCGGGCCGATTATCTCGATCCCCGGCGTACCGGCGATTTTACCCGATTCGCGTACCGGCGGTCTGAGCCCCAGCGTGAAACCGTCTGAAAGCGATATTTCGACCTGCGTCTCGGGGCGCAGAGGACCGAGCACGCGGACTTTGTCGATCTGCCCCTTCGGACCCCTGATGGTTACGGTCTCCTCCGAGGCATACTGCCCCGGCTGTCCGAGATCTTTTTTATGCGTCAGCTCGCAGCCTTTGCCGAAGAGGGCGTCCATATCCCCACGGTCAAGATGTATGTGGCGGTTTGAGACGCCCAAGGGTATTCCCGGCCCCTTTGCAAGTTCCTCCAAAACCAGCCGCGTGACCAGTTTTATCAGATTTTCTCTGCTTTCTGCGTTCTCGGCTGCCATAACGGTATCTTCTTAAAGAGCCTTCGGAAGAATCTTCTCGACGTCCGCATGAGGACGCGGAATGACGTGCTGGGAGATAATCTCTCCGACCTTCTCCGCCGCGCAGGCGCCCGCGTCCACCGCCGCCTTGACAGCGCCCACGTCGCCGCGGACCATGACGGTCACGAGTCCCGAACCTATCTTTTCATATCCGATGAGCACGACGTTTGCCGATTTTGTCATCGCGTCGGCCGCCTCGATGGCGCCGACCAGTCCTTTTGTTTCGATCATTCCCAGTGCTTCACTCATTTGGAAAAACCTCCTGTTCGCTTTTACTGCTTTTTAGTATTGTTCTGCCTTCTGCCTTTCGGCTGCGCGGCCTTTTTCTCTTCGTTCGGCGTCTCGCCCGCGGAAGCTTCGGGCGCTGCCGGCGGCTCCTCGGCGGATTCCGCCTCGGGCTCTTCCGCCTGCGCCGGGATACCCGCGCCTACCGTATCGGCGTTGCGCACCATCGTCTCCAGATATGAGCTCGGACGCGCTATCACCCTTGTGCCGACCACCCTGCCTACCTTGGCCGCCGCGGCTTTGGCGGCGGAGACGGCGGCGTTTACCGCGCCGACATCTCCCTCGACCTTGACGGTCGCCATACCGCTGCCCCTCGCAAGTTCGTAACCGACAAGGGTCACGTTTGCGGACTTTACGGCGGCGTCGGCTGCCTCAACGGCGGCTACAAGCCCCACGGTCTCGATCAGCCCTAAACTCATCAGGTGTGCCATTACTTCACCACCTTATCTGCAATGCTTTCCGTAATTTTCAGCGGAAGCTTTTTCACAAGCCGTCCCGCGTTCGTTCCGATTACACGAATCTCTTCGCCGTCGGAAGCGGCAGCGGTCTTAAAGAGCGGCCTCTCCCTATCAAGTTTCGCATAGTGCAGAGCCACAGTTCCGACGTCTATGCCGATGCCGACCTCCATCTGCGATGCGCGCGCCGCGTTCCAGGCAAGGCCGCAGGCCTCATCTTCCGAAGAATCGGCGACCGCCTCGTAGGGTATCCCCTCCTCTTCAAGGCCAAAGCCTATCTGACGGAGCAGAGCGGCGCTGCGCGGCCCTTCGCGGAAGAATATCTTCACCGTGGGACGCTCCTGCTCGATGTACATCGCGCTACCCCTCCTGCGCCGCGGAGAGAACCAGCCCCGTGGCGACAGCGTTGCGCGGTCCGCAGCAGCCGCGGATGTTTCCGCGCCCCGCGACTACCCGGTATTGAGAGAGCGCGTCGGTGACGAGCTGCGGCACCTCGAAGTCAAGCGCCGAGCCGCCAACAAGCACGACGAACTGGATGTCGCGCACGTTTCCGGTCGGACTGACCTTTTCCAGCGCGCGCAGGGCGTTAGTCACAAATACCTTCTCTTTAGCCTGGCGGCGAATGAGGCGGATCTTCTCTATCGACTGTTCACCCTCTAGCGGCAGCATTTCGCCGTTCTTGAGAATGACGACCTTCGCGAAGATGTGCGGCGGCAGCGATTCGTTGAAAAATTCGGCCGTGCCATTTTCATGGCGGATGTGGAAGAGGCTCTCGACCTTCGCAAGAGAATATTTCTTTACGTCCTCCGCCGTTTCGAAGCTGTCAAGCCCCATCTCGGACTGGATCAGAAGCGTTACCATGTTGCCGGCGCCCGCGAGGTGTATCGAATGTATCACGCCCTCTTTGCTGATTATCGAGGCGTCCGTCGAACCGGCCCCCATGTCGAGTATCGCCAGGGGCTTCGACGACCCGGGGGTGGTCAAAGCGCCGAGAATCGCCATATCGGCCTCAACGCCGCCGACCCTCACGGGTACGCCGATCTTCTCGGAGAACTCGCGGGCGATCGCCTCCATCTGCAGACGGTCGGCCTTGACCATCGCCGCGATGCCGACGGCGTTTTCCTGCGAAAATTCATTAGCAAGGCCGCCGCGCACCCTCTGCGGCGTAAAGGTATCGACGGCGAGGAGGTCCTGTATCTTGATCTCGCGAGTGTGCTGCCCGGTAAGGTTCGCCATTACGAGGCGCACCTTCTCAAGCATGCCGCCGGCGTTCGTTCCCGGCTCTCCGCGTACATCCTCCACCACGGGTATCGCGCGGACTCCATTCATGATCTTTTCGGCTCCGTCGTCCACGTCGACCTTGACGGTCTTGCCGCCGCCGGTGATCTCGATGAATCCGGCGGGGATACGGCGCTCTTTTACATCGCCCTCCGGCGTTTTGATGACCACCGCTGAGCGGTTGCCGATGAGGGCGCGGGCGATCGGGACGACCTGCCGCGTCTCGTCGGGAGTGAGGTCGAAGAGCGTCGCGATCCCATATGGGTTGGATAATACCTCTACGACGCCGCCGGTGGCCGCCACCTCCACCGCCGCGGGCATACCGAGGGGGACCTTGTCTATCAGCCCAACCTCGTCGACAATAGGCATCTTCGTCTCAAGGCGGTTGTTTATCAGCACTCCGTCGTCACGCTGCGCGATCGCGGCGCTGATCCTGCCTCCGCGGCGGCGGTAGTCGTTGAGCGCCTTCGCCGCGTATTCAAAATCGACCGACGCCGGGATGACCGCTATATAAGTATCCTCCGAGGCGCTCTTGGAAATGAGTTCCTCTATATTTACGGTGATCCCCTTCCCCACGCCGAGGCCTCCCGGCGTCGCGGGGTTGTGTCCGATCATCGTCGATTCCGTGATGATCGTTTCGGTGATCGTCTCCATCGCGACATCCCCTATGACAGGCGCCGCCTCGTTGAGGCGTACCTCTGTCAGATCCTCTATGGAAACACCGGCCTCTTCCAAAGCGCAGGTCAGAGAATGAAAGACGCCGTTGATGTTCTGGCGGGTACCCTTAATACCGGTCGTCGGCACTGTCGCGCCGCCGAGGAACTCTGCCTTTCCATCCGCTATCTTTGCTAACGCCGTCTCTGTCGTTGCGTTGCCGATGTCTATACCTGCGACTATTTTCATAGGGGGCTCCTTTCAGAAATACCTTTAATCCTTCTTGAGACGTCCTCTTGCCTCGTAGACCGCGGCGGCCTCTCTCACAAGTCCGCCGGATATCTTCGCGTTGTATTTCGTCTCAAGTTCCTCGGCGATAGCAAGCAGCTCCGCCTTCGTCGAACGGTAGGGACGGAGCGCGTTGTATATTTCGAGAAGCCGGTCGTCTCCGACTGCGATGAGTTCCGCGGCACGGCGCATGTTGTTCGCAAATGCCCCGCGGCCTACGGATTCGGCAACCTGGGCCTGCATCTCAAGGGTCTCGGGGGAGATGCGCATATCGTCCGAAGAGATGTTTCCGGCAAGCAGCCCGCCCTTCGTCATTTCGGTGAATTTCTTGCCTGTCGGGCTCTGAAGCTTATCCGCGGATTTCTCACTGAGCGGATAATTCGCGGCGGTCATTTTGCCTCCGAAGGAGACGGCAGCCGCAGGCTGCCCCTCGGCCTTCATGGCCTCCATGACCTTCTCAACTATCAGTTTCATCATAAGTTCCTGATCCATTACTCTGCCTCCTTACTTAAACGAAACAGCAACGCTCTGCGGCTTCTTGTTGTTATCGACGTGCTCCGTCTCCTTGATATGGAGAAGGGCGGCGATAGCCTGGTAGGCTGGGCGCGCCATCTGGTCGTTTCTTACGGGAACAGGAGTCGGCGCCTCGCCCTTCGCATACTTCGCGGCGTTTTTACCTATCTGGCGATAGGTCGCGAGGTCGATAAGCGGAGCCTGAGAGAAGAGCTCAAGGTTGCTGAGCGGAGGAAGGTTTTTCTGATGGATGACGGTAGTCCCCTTCGACTGGATGCCGATACCGATGCCGGAGCCGCTGTACTCGGCAGCGTCATGGGCGATGAAGGAGACGTCCGATGTGCGGTAGACTTTGATCACACGCCACTTCATCCCCTCTTCCTCGATGCCAGCGAGTATCTCGCGCAGCACCTTGTCATGGGGGATGCCAAGGATAGTCTTCGTCTGGTAGACTCCGAACGCGGGAGCCAGACCGACGACAACTTCATCGGAGGCTAGCCCCTTCGGCGCTTCGCCCGTCTCGCGGAGCTCCAGTTTGCTTACCTCGTCGCTGATAACGGGCTTATTTTCAACAGCCGCCTTTTTCTCTTCCTGTGCCGTAACTTCGGCAATTACCTCTTCTATAAAGGAGCGCAGTACCTTTTCGTCAAAAGTCATCTCGTATCACCTCTTTTAGATATCTTCTGGCCTAATTGCCTGGCTGATATTTTTGATCTCGTCCCAGCGTTCCTCCGAGATCTGGTATCCGGTCATCGGGCCGTGGTAATCGTTAGGTTCATTGACTGCGCTTATGACGTGGAAGTTTTCGTCAAGAATCGCGGAGGTGTGGAGATAGTCGCCTGCGACACGCTGTTTGAGCATTCCGAACACGCCGTCGGCGACGTCCGGGAAGCCAGCCTTTTCAAGAGCCTTAACAAAGTCGATACCAGTGACCTTGCGCGCCATCATCTCTTCGATAGCCTTGAGGTCTTCGTTGACATTGCGGTCCGGCATGTCCTTGCTTCCGTTGGCGTATGTCGCGGCCTCGACCTCTTCGTCGGTGATCGCGGGGAGTCCGAGTTCGCGGAACACTCCCTGCAGGGCGCGGGCGGCCTTGTTGCGGATACGGATAACGTCGTCTTCCTTAACGGGCTGGAGTCCGCCGTCGATCCTCATGTCGCGCTGGATGATGTTCCAGTCGTCGAAGTCCTCGGCGTCCCAGTTCGAACCGGCGAACATATTGTCGTAGTTCGGCGTCGCGCTGTAGCCGGAGCAGACGAAGTCCGTGCCGGAGAAGAACTGCGGAACCGAGCGGGCGACGCGGCGGAGGTCCGAATGTGTGAAGGTCTGGTCGTTCGACGAGGTGCACTCGAGGTCGAGCAGCATCGCGATGAGGTTCTCCGCGGCTACCGCGCGGATGCCTCCCGGCACACCGGCGGGAACGCCGATGCAGGAAACGGAGCCATTCTGGGTCCCCTGCACGCCTGCGCCCTTGGTGATCGCGAGACAGCGTGCCTCAAGGTAAAGCATTGACTTGCCCTCGGCGTATCCCATCTGTACCTCTGATCCGGTACCCGAGGTGAAGCGCATCTTGAGCCCGCGCGAGGCGTAGCAGGAGGCCAGGAAGGCCTTCGAATAGGGGGTGTCGTCGCCGTCCATAAAGACGGGTTCCGTACCGTAGACGGAGATCGTCTCAGCGTACGTCGTAAAGCCGCGCATACCGAGCTGAAGCTCCGTGGCCTCTTCCAGCGCGCACTGGGTAAGTATCCCCTGGCGTCCGGTCTGGGCGCCGATGAGCAACGACATCGCGTTGAAGGGGGCGTATCTGGCGATACCGACCGTCGTCTCCATCTCGTCGAATCCGCGGATAGCCGCCTCAGCGGCGTCGGCTGCGATCTGTATCGGGTTGTCTTTGACATTCGTCACATGGCACTGGTTGCTCGGCATTTTGCGGGCGCGCATCTTCGTCATCGCCATCATGATCTCCACGATGGTCAGTTTGTTGACGACGTCGACGAGCTTCGCGGGCGTAATACAAAGGGTCATGTCGAGTATCTCTTTGCGGGAGACGTTTATATCTATCAGTTTTCTGGCTATTTCAAGCGAATCCATCGCCATCACGCGCTCGGCGCCGTCGAGCCGGATCGCGTGGTCGGCGATAAAGGTGTCGAGCATGTCGAACTCCGCTCTTGATTTTCCGTCCAGCTCCGTGACCACGCCGTTCTCTATCTTGATACTCGGCTTCGGGTCAAAGGGGCTGTTCATGGCGATCAATCCGACTTCCGGCCACTCCTGTACAAATCCGTCTTTATTTACAGGACGCGCCGCAAGGGCTTCAAAGCGTTTTGATTTCATAAGTCACCATCTCCTTCTTTAGATGATATAGGGCTGGGTAGTTGATTTGAGCTCCGTCGCGGGGTCCAGAGTGACCAGTACCTGCTTGCCTACTTCGCGGGCGGCGATGATCGCCTGCTTGACGGCGCCGGAATCGCCGCTGAAGGTGAGAATGACTTCGTTAGAGAAGCTCGTCCCGCCGTTTGCCGGTGAAGAGTATCCGATGACGTCTACCGTCGCAGCCTTGACGGCCGTATCGCCGAGAAGGACGCCGATCGCCGCGGGAGCACCGACGGTAATGCCGAAGGCCTTACCTATCGGAGCGCCGAAGGCCTTGTTGAGGGCGTAGCTCGCGCGCGCCGTATACTGGAACTCAAGGTGTCCGGCGTTGTTGCCGTAGACGTCGCCAAAGGTGCGGTCAAGCTCTCTGAGGGCAACCTCTACCGCTCTTCTCACATCAGAAACATCTTCGGCTCCGAAAATAATGAGGGAGCCGTGACCGGCCCCGCCCTCTGTATCGCGGGGGAGTTCAATCTTAAGTATTTCGCTGTTCGTAGCCTTAACCGCCTCGTCGGCCGCGAAGATATGCGGCCCGGCTCCGGTACGGCCGCCGAGGATGCCGATCGAACGAAACTTCTTGTCGATGCCCATCTTCTCGTGCATCTGGTGGTCCACGTTGGCGATCACTAGGCCGATCGTGTGGCCGATCGCCGTGCCTACAAATTCCGTGAGGCCGCATCCGGCTTCGCAGCAGCAGTCCTCAACCGCTTTGGCCGCGGTTT
Source organism: Cloacibacillus sp. (assembly GCF_020860125.1). Lineage (NCBI taxonomy): Bacteria > Thermotogati > Synergistota > Synergistia > Synergistales > Synergistaceae > Cloacibacillus > Cloacibacillus sp. Next base: position 48,684 of record NZ_JAJBUX010000024.1, read on the forward strand.
CCGGTTTGGCCGTCTCAATATTTCCGAGCTTTTTCGTAAGTTCGTCCATGATCTTGTTGACCAGTTCGTCTTTCATATTCTCGTTACCTCCGTTATCTTCTCTTAATTAATTGTGATGGAGCTGCAGCTATTCCTGCGCGGGAAGGATCTTTTCCACATCCGTGTGAGGGCGCGGAATGACATGCTGGGATACAATCTCTCCGACCTTCTCCGCCGCGCATGCGCCAGCGTCCACCGCGGCCTTCACCGCGCCCACGTCACCTCTGACCATCACCGTTACAAGGCCGGAGCCGATCTTTTCGTATCCGACCAGGGATACGTTCGCGGATTTCACCATCGCGTCCGCCGCTTCGATGGCGCCAACGAGCCCGCGGGTTTCAACCATACCAAGAGCTTCTTTCTGCATCTTTGTCCTCCTCATCGTATTGAAGATCTATTGAGTTTCATGCCTGTAATCCTCATTATTAGATATGGAGGTTTTTTATGCTCAGCGCTTTTTTATGCTTCTAGGGGATTTTTTTATGGAATTTTCAGAATAAATACGGGGGTCCATGCTATGTATTATCGCATGGACCCCCGTATTTAAAAATGTGTACCATAAATTTTTGACTGCCAGCTTAACAGGCTAAAGCGAAGATATATCAGAATGACAAAAATCTACCCGCCGCTCTTCTTATCGGCGATGAAACGCTGCCGGTACTCCGTCGGGGAGAGGCCGACCTTCTTTTTAAAGACCTTGCTGAAGTAGTTCGTCTCGTTGTACGAAAGCTCACAGGCGATGTTTATCACCGGCATATCCGTGTTCTGAAGCATATCTTTCGCGATCTCGATCCGCCTGTCGGTGACATAGACGATAAAATTAATCCCCATCGCCTTTTTGAAAACCTTACTGAAATAGCTGGGGCTCATGTTGATATGCTCAGCCGCAGAATTGAGGGTGATGCCGTTCTTGATGTTGAGCTCTATATAATTGAGCACTTTTTTGAGTTCGTCGCCGGTGTTGAGCTGGAACTTTTCCAGCTCAACAAAGATGAAATCTATCATCTCTTCGATGATCTCCGAGGATTCAAAGCGCCGGACCTGGATATTGTAATTCGTAAAGAAGCGCTCAAGACAGCTCTCCAGCTTCTTTTGCAGCTCCTCATTACCGTACCACCGCCCAATCTCCGAGACGCCGCGCGCAAAATTTATGATGCCGCTTCTGATGTTCTTCGCGCTATGGTCGGAATAGATGAGTCCAAGATATTCCTTGACGATATTTTTAGATTTTTTATAGTCGCATTCGTGAATGCAGTTTTCCAATAACTTGAGGTAGCGGACGAAGTCCTCCTCATCCGCTGCGGCAGCCTCTTTTTTCGCGGGAGCGCCCTTGCGGCTCTGCGCTATGACGTTCTCCACAAGAGATATAAGCTGCTCGCGGCGATAGGGCTTCAAAAGGTAGCCGTCGGCATTGAAGCGGGTCGCCATCCGCGCGATACGCTCCTCCCTCTTTACGGAGGTAAGTATCAGCGAAATGCTCCCGTTAACGTTGCGCGCGCTGTGGACCAGCACCTCGGCGAAATCGGAATAGATCGAATAATAAGGGATGTTGACGATCAGGAGGTCTATATCGCCCTTCTTGACGAGCTCAGAGGCCTCGGGACCCTCTGCCGCAGAAAGCAGCTCAACAGACGACGAAAACTTTTTTTCAAGTACGTCACGCATCATCCGTCTATCGATCGCGCTGCTGTCAACCACGAGAATCCTGTACATTTCAGCACCTCCGCCTCTGCGCCCGGTAACCTGCTCCTCCTTTTATTTTACCATGCCTCCGCTTGAAAGCGGCAGCCGCACATGGAGACTGCCGCCGACGTAATCGCCGTCGGTCTTTTGAAGAAATATGCCGTAAGTCTCGCCGAAAAGGCTTTTGATACGGCGGTTGAGCGTCGAAAGGACGACCTTTCCGCTCTCCGTCTCCTCAACCTCTTCAAGGGAAATGGCGAGCTTCATCTGCTCATCGTCAAAGGGGACGCCTCGGCTCTCTATCTCAAGCAAAAATGCGCCCTCCGACTCCTTGCCGGTGACAGTTATTTTGACCTGGTCTTTGACGTCCGGGTTATATTTAAAGACATTTTCCAATACCGCGTGGAGCAGCATAAAGGGGCAGGGAACGCTGTAATATTTCGTGGGCACGGAGACGTCACAGTCAAAGTTACCGTCCAGCCTGCGCCGCTGTATCGCGGCGAAACAGCTGAGATACTTGAGCTCCTCCTCAAGAGAGACAAAACGGTTATGGCTGTTATCGGAGAGATAGCGCATCATATCGGAGAAATCACAGACGGTATTTTCCGTCTCCACAGCATTCTCCTTATAGGCGAGTTTAGAGATTACGTTAAGAATATAAAAGATAAAATCGAGGCCGTAGCGGTTCTGGAAGTCCAGGAAACGCCGCACCTTAAGCGCCTCCTCAAGCGAAATACGCCTGTTCTTCTCCTTGTCGAGCTCCTGCTGTTTTTTGTCGAGCTCCTCCGTCATAATATTTTTATATTCCTCGTCGATCATATACTGCAGCATCTTCTGCATCAGCGTCGCGACAGATTTTATTTTGCTGAATGGCACGACGTTTATCTTTTCGTAATCGGCGACGGTCTCCGGGTCGTCATGCCACTCTGTCGTTGGTTTTGTTATCTCTTCAAGGGCCGCCTCCACCTCATCCGAAGGAGGTATCTTCACCTGGCCGCAGAGAACCGCCCCATGAAGCTGCCCTTCAAATAAAAGAGGAACGGCGAAATCGACAAGCGACGAATGGCAGTGATAAAAATAGGGTTTGCCGGTGATCGTGGCGTTCAGCCCCCCGTGGGCGTCACAGCGGAAACAGCGCTGGCGGAAGGTCTCGTCGGAACGCATCCTCTTGCAAAAGTCTGTGAAGCCGCTCATGCTGGTGATTGGATGCCCACGGTAATCGACGGAGACAAAAGATATGCCTGTAGCCTCGGCAAACTCATCCTGGATACTTTGAAGAACCTCTATCTTGATGATGTTTCTGATATCTCTTATCCCATCCATATTGGCAGTCTCCTCAGACTTTAATTCCAGACGCCAGGCGGCGTTTCCCGCATAAAATCATCCGTGCCTTAGACGAGCAGCTTGCCGCTGTACGCAGTCCTGAATATCGACTTTATCTCGTCAGGGCGAAGTGGGACAGGTGCCGTCGCCATACAGCCGTCAGCCATCGCGGCCTCTGTCATGGCGTCAAGCTCCCCCTCGAATATTTTCTTATCCACTCCGGCCTCATGAAATGAGGCCGGGATGTTAAGCTTTCTGATCAAATTCCTGGTGGCGCGTATCGCGGCGAGCGCACTCTGGCGCACGCCGTTGGAATCAAGACTCAGCACCGCCGCCATCTGCGCGTAACGCGTCGCGGCCGGCGTGAGCGACGTGTGGCAGCCGGCGGTAAAGCTCATGACGTAGGGCAGCAGGATCGCGTTAGCCCTGCCGTGCGGCAGATGGAGCTTAGCGCCCGCCGCGTGCGCGAGAGAATGGTTCGCCCCTAGCCCCGCGTTGCTGAAGGCCACTCCCGCCATCGTAGCGGCGTTATGCACCGCCTGGCGGGCCTCAATATTATGCGGCTCCGAATAGGCGGTCGGCAGATTCTTAAAGATCAGCTTCATCGCCTTCTCCGCCATCGCGTCCGAAAAATCGTTCGCCTCCGTTGAGAGAAAGGCCTCTATCGCGTGCGTCAGCGCGTCCACGCCCGTATCGGCGGTGACCGACGGCGGAACGCTCTCCACCAGAGCGACGTCCAAAACGGCAAAATCCGGCAACAGGCTGTCGTCAGCCAAAGGGTACTTCATATTCCTCTCTCTGTCGGTAATAACCGCGTAGCGGCTCACCTCGGAACCGGTGCCGCTCGTTGTCGGGATCACGACAAATACAGCCCTATTGTCAACAATACCGCCTGAAATATGCGAGATCGACTTCGCGGCGTCTATAGCAGAGCCGCCGCCAAAGGCGACGATCGTATCGGCCCCAAAGGCAGCCAGCCTCTTTATACCTTCGGCTACCGTCTCCATATCGGGGTCGGGACTGACATCGGAAAATACCTCGTATTCCGCTCCAATTTTATCAAAAAAACCGCTTACATAGGAGACTTTTCCGCTCTTGTGCATAAACTTGTCCGTAACTATAAACGCCTTTTTCGTCCCTGAAAGGACCTCTTCCAAGGAAGAGGCTCCCATGTATATCGTCGGCCCTAAACAAAACTTACGCATCAATGTTCTCCTTGCCTGATAAAAGTTTACAAATAGCGCCGATAATACGGCTGTTTTTATTATAGGCAAATCGAATTGATTTTTCGGGTCATTGTTTGTCCAAATTATGACAAAAAATTATAGTATTATTTTATCCTACGGTTATTTTAAAGGCAATATCTAGAAGTTAAGATTTATTAAACATACGTTAAGATAATTATTGGAATATAGAGAATTTTAATGGCAAGTTATGAATATCTCGAAATGACCTCCGAGCTCCAGGAGATCAGCAGCTCAGAAGCGGCCCGGAACTCTGCCGCGCCCTGACCACCGGATTGAAGAGACGTCCATAATTCAAGTACGGCAAGGTCGCCGCCTTCCAGCAGACCGGCAAGTTCGGCCCGCTTTTTAACATAATGGCCGCTCTCGCAGAAATACTTCGCGCGCAGTACAAAGAAGGCGGATTTATAGAGTGAGACGAGAATATCGGCGCTCTTTTCATAGAGATAGTTGTGGCAGCCGCCGTGATATATCGCACAGGCACCGTCGCGCACCGCCCTGACCGCCGCCGCCTCGTCAAAAAGACGGCTGAGCGGCCCCAGGGAGCCATATAAAGGCACCGTATCAAAATAGAGGATGAACAGCTCGGAGGGCGTCCAGGAGAGCAGCTCACGCTCTCCGGAGATAAAACCGCAGGCCAGTTCGCCATGCGGCATCTCGTCCAGCACCGCACGGTAGCTGTCAAGGTCAGAAACTGAGAGAGACTTTAAAATCACCACGATGTCGATGTCGCTGTCCGGTGCAGCCTCTCCGCGGGCATAGCTGCCCTGAAGGCCCACAAAGAGAAGCTTTTCTCCATAAACGCCGCGCAGTCTTTCCGTCAAATCAGAACTCCACTTTTCAATATCAATGGTCATCCGGTCGCCCCTCCCTCCTGACAAATCTGCGATATTTACAGCCACAAAAAACGCAGTTGCCCCTAAAGGTAACTGCGTTATGCCTTAAAAAATTGGCAGTCCCAAGGGGATTCGAACCCCTGCCGTCGCCGTGAAAGGGCGATGTCCTAGACCTCTAGACGATGGGACCGTCAAAGTGGTGAGCCGTCCGGGACTTGAACCCGGGACACCCGGATTAAAAGTCCGGTGCTCTGCCAACTGAGCTAACGGCTCAATCAAGTATCACAAAAAAATATTATACAGCATTTTAGGATTTCGTCAATATATCTCCCGAAAAAAGTTCCTGCCTTGTCAATTGCAAAAGTAAAAGCGCCCCCAAAGAGAAATGAGTGTCGCGTTAACT
>NZ_JAJBUX010000025.1 GCF_020860125.1 Cloacibacillus sp.
TCCCCCTTGTCCTATCTTCCAACTTATATGATAAGTAAATACTAACATAAAAAACCAAATATTCGCCCGTCGTAAAATATGAGAAATTTTTGTTTTTCAATATTGACTTTCCGCTCCGTAGGGACATTATATAGCTACCGAGGATACATGGATACATGGATACACAAATTTTTGTAGGAGGAATTATCTCATGAAGCGCTCAGCATTAGTATCGGCTTTGGCAGCATTGTTTATTGCCGCGTTTGTATTTACTGCGGCAGCGGCGGATTATCCGTCGAGGCCCTTTGAGTTTCTTGCTCCGGCCGGCGCCGGCGGCGGTTGGGATACGACGATAAGAATGGTAGGCAAGACGCTTGGCGACTTGAAGATCATCACCCAGCCGATGCCGGTTACCAACAAGCCAGGTGGCGGCGGCGCGGTCAACCTCGCCTATATGCAGAAGAAGAAGGGCAATCCCTACACGATCACCGTTTATTCGCCGCCCATTCTTCTCATCAACCTCACGGGGCAGACGAAGCTCGGTTATAAGAACCTGACCCCCATCGCGATGCTGATCAACGATTTCGGCGCTTACGCGGTGCCGAAGGATTCAAAGTTCAACAGCATGAAAGAGGTCATCGAGGCGATCAAGAAGGACCCCAAGAGCGTCAAGGTCGGTGGAACGAGCTCGGCGGGAAGCATGGATCATCTGCAGTTCCTGCAGGCGGCGCGCGCCGCGGGCGTAAAGAATCTTAAGGAGATTCCCTATATCTCCCTCCAGGAGGGAAGCATGGCCTCGCTGATGGGCGGCCATATCGACCTTCTATCGGCCGGCATGGCGGAGACGGTGGGCGCGCTGGAGGCCGGAGACATCAAGGTGCTTGCGGTGAGCTCGCCCACGCGCATCAAGTCCGGCCCGCTCAGCAAGGTGCCGACTCTTAAAGAGAGCGGAATTGACACGGTGTTCATCAACTGGCGCGGGATCTTCGGCACTCCCGGCATGGGTAAGGCGGAGCGCGATTACATGACAAACGCGCTGAAAAAGATGTCGGAGAGCAAAGAATGGAAAGACGTCTGCCTTAAGAACGGCTGGGAGGCGGTCTATATGAACGCCGATGAATTTACGAAATTCCTTGACAAGACCAATGAAGAGTACAAGGTCATCCTTGGAGAGATCGGTTTCTTAAAACAGTAGCGAAAGATAATTTGAATATCGGCGGCGGGGGCGACCCAGCCGCCGGTTTAACGTAAGGGGTGGATTTTTATGAATGCGGATATTATCGTCGGCCTTTTTTCTGTCGTCTTCAGCATCGCCTATGTGGTTGCGGCCTGGCTGCTGCCCGCCGCGTCGATAGGCGACCCGATGGCACCGAAGTATTTCCCTCTGGTCGTCGGCACGATGGGGACAATCTTTTCCGTGATGCTTTTATATCGCGGCGCCAAGCGCGGCCATGTCGCAAAGGCGGGCAAAACGCCCGACCAGGGCCATTGGGTGCTGATCGGCGGCCTCATCGTCTGCTGTCTCGCCTATGCGGCGATCCTTGAGACTGCCGGCTTCCTTATCAGCACGCCGCTCTTTCTCGGGGCGATGCTATTTCTGATAAACGGCGTCAGGGGCTGGAAGGTCAATATTTTGACGGCGCTCTGTTTTTCTTTAGGCATCTGGTATGTCTTTGACAGAATATTTCAGATCACTCTGCCCTAGGGAAGGGATTTAAGATGGAAACTATAAATCTGCTGTTATCTGGCTTTGCCAACGCGCTTACCCCGCTCAACTTTGTTTGGCTCTTCGCCGGTTCCGCGCTGGGCACGGTGCTGGGAATGCTTCCCGGTCTGGGGCCGACCACCGGCATCGCCCTTCTGATGCCGCTCACCTTCACGATGGCTCCGGACACCGCCCTGGTCACGATGTGCGCCATATACTACGGCGCGATGTTCGGCGGTTCGCGCAGCTCTATCCTGCTTAACATTCCCGGAGACGGCGCGTCCGTCACCTCCTGCTTTGACGGTTACCCGATGTCTACCTCCGGCCATGCCGAGGAGGCGCTGGCGATATCGGCGATCGCCTCATTTATCGGAGGCCTGATCGCGACCATCGCCTTTGTGGCGATCGCCGTCCCCGTCGCGCGTTTCGCGCTTAAATTCGGGCCGCCGGAATATTTTATGCTGATGTGCTTCGCGCTTGCCGCGACCGCCGCGATATCTAAGGAGGCGATGCTCAAGGGGCTGCTTTCGATGTGTCTCGGGCTGATGATCGCCACGGTCGGCATCGACCCGCAGTCCGGAGCCATCCGCTTCACCTTCGGAGTCACGGCACTGCAGACGGGAATAGATTTTGTCGTCGTCATCATCGGCGTCTATGGGCTCGGAGAGGTATTCCATAACATGGATCATATACGCTCCGATACGGCGGTCAAGGTACAGTCGAAGTTCGGCCGGATCTGGGTATCGATGGCGCAGTTCAAGCGCTGCTGGTGGCCGATGATCCGCCAGACCCCAATCGGTTTTATCATCGGGGTGCTGCCGGGAGCGGGCGCGACGATCGCCGCGCTGATGGCCTATAATAATTAGAAAAAGCTCTCTAAAAAACAGGAGAACTTCGGGAAAGGT
>NZ_JAJBUX010000026.1 GCF_020860125.1 Cloacibacillus sp.
TTTAGACGTGCGAATAACGAAATAACTGAGGGCTTGGCAAGCGGAGGCGCACTAATGTGCGGTGAGCATTGCCAAGCCCTCGGTTATGAAGTTAGTCGTGCGTCTAAACACCGATTTTAGCTGATGCGGCTGCCTACGGGAATAGAATCATCCATCACGGTCAGCAGCGTCAGTATCTCCTGCCGCGTCTCGGGGCTTTCCGCCGCGAGCAGCATACCGTTGCTCTGCACACCGCGGAACTTCGCGGGCTTGAGGTTGCAGAGGACGATGATCTTTTTGCCCTCTAGATCCTCCGGCTTGTAGAATTCCCTGATGCTGGAGACGATGACGCGCTTCTCGTAGCCGAGGTCGAGGTTCAGGATGTAGAGTTTGTCCGCCTTCGGCACGACTTCGATCTTTTCCACCAGCGCGATGCGCAGGTCGAGCTTCGCGAAATCGTCATACTCTATCTGAGGCTTCGGCTCAAGGTACTTAAAGAAGGCGGTAGGGTCGAGTTTCGCGCGCTTTTCCAGGTCGCGCGCCTCTTTTTCCTTCTTCCATTTCTCTATGTCGATGCGCGGGAAGAGGATGCCGCTGCGGCTGACTTTAATCGGCCCCTCTACGCCGCCCCACTTCCAGTTCGCGCGGCCTTTGTCGAGCGGATCGCCGTCAAGCCCGAGCTGCGACCAGATTTTCGCCGCCGTATCCGGCATGAAGGGAGCCACGAGCACCGCCGCGAGACGCAGCGATTCCCAGAGGGTGCGGAGCATGGCGTCAAGGCGTTCGACTTCGCCCTCGCGTCCGAGCCTCCAGGGTTCGGTCTCATCAATGTATTTGTTGGCGCGGCTGATGAAGGCCCAGAGGCATTTAAGCGCGTCGTCAAAGGCAAAACGCTCCATCAGCTCGTTCATTTCACTGAAGGTATACTCCGCAAGCGCCTCGATCTCTTTGTCGAGCTCCGTCGGCGTGTAGGAGGCCGGCAGGTCGCAGCCGCGGAATTTGTCGATCATCTGCAGCGAGCGCGAGAGCAGGTTGCCGAGGTCGTTGGCAAGGTCGGAGTTGATGCGCTGCGCCATTGCGAGTTCGGAGAAATCTCCGTCGTGTCCAAAGGGCACCTCGCGGAGCAGGAAGTAGCGGAAGGCGTCGATGCCGTAGAGGCCGACCATCTCAAAGGGGTCGACAACGTTGCCGAGGGACTTGGACATCTTTTCGCCCTCGACGGTCCACCAGCCGTGCGCGAAGACGCGGACGGGGGGATTTACTCCGAGCGCCATCAGCATCGCGGGCCAGATGACGCAGTGGAAGCGGATGATGTCTTTGCCGACAAGATGGCGCACCACGGGCCAGTAGGTCTCCCATTTTCCGCCCTTCTCAGGGAAGTCGAGCGCCGAGAGGTAGTTGATGAGCGCGTCGAACCAGACGTAGATGACGTGCGCCTCGTCGCCCGGCAGGGGGATGCCCCATTTGAGCGTCGTGCGCGAGATCGACTGGTCGCGGAGGCCGCTCTTAATGAAGCTGACGACCTCGTTGTAGCGCTTTTTCGGCATGATCGCGTCAGGGTGTTCTTCGTAGAATTTGAGCAGCGGCTCGGCGTACTTTGAGAGGCGGAAGAAGTATGTCTCCTCCGTCATCTTGGTCAGCGGCCGGTGGCAGTCGGGGCAGGTCTGCCCCTCGCCCATCTGCGCCTCGGGAACGTATGTCTCGCAGGGCACGCAGTACCAGCCCTCGTACTCTCCCTTGTAGATGTCGCCTGAGGCCGTCAGACGGCGGAATACCTCCTGCACGACCTTTTCATGGCGCGGCTCCGTAGTCCTGATAAAGTCGTCGTTTTTGATGTTGAGCGCGGTCCACAGCCTCTGGAAGTTCTGCACGACTTCGTCGCAGAGCGCCTGCGGCGTCATGCCGCGTTTTTCCGCGACGGTCTGGATCTTCTGCCCGTGTTCGTCGGTACCGGTGAGGAAGTAGCTGTTCTCGCCGCCCGACTTGTGCCAGCGGCTGAGAACGTCGGCGGCGATGGTCGTATAGGCGTGGCCTATGTGCGGCACGTCGTTGACGTAGTAGATCGGCGTGGTGATGTAAAAGTTCTTTTCTGTCATAATTTATGCCTCCCTGGAGCAATTTTCTATAATGAATTTTTTAATGACATTCTTCTGTATACCATACTTTATCGCGAGCGAGTTGGCAAGATTTTTCGTCGATTCTCCGGCGCGCGCCAGCGCAAGCGCCTCATCCCGCCAGCCTGCGTCGTCCCGCTCCGCCTCCGCCGCGCCGTCGACGACGCAGACGAACTCCCCACGGATTTTTTCCTCGGGCATTGTATCACAAAATGACAGCAGCGTGCCGCGGATAGTCTCCTGATGCACCTTGCTTATTTCGCGCACGAGCGCCGCTCCGCGGTCCCCGAGGATGCCGCCCATCAGCTCCAGCTCTTTCAGCAGCCGGTGCGGCGACATGTAGAAGACAAGCGTCTCGCGCAGCGTCTTTATCTCTTCGAGACGCCGCCGCTTTTCTTCCCGTTTGCCTTTGAGGAAGCCGACGAAGAGGAAGGAGTCCATCTCGGCTCCCGAGAGCAGCAACGCCGGAAGCAGCGCGTTCGCCCCCGGCAGCACGTCGACGGGATATCCCCGTTCCGCCGCCGCCCGCGCCATTATCCCTCCCGGGTCGGAGAGGCCCGGAGTGCCGGCGTCGGAGACGAGGGCGACGCGTTCCCCCGCCGCGAGGCGCGCCATCAGCGGTTCGACGCGCTCCGTCTCGTTATGTTCATGGCAGGAGATGAGCGGCTTTTTTATTTCAAAATGGTTGAGCAGCTGCAGTGTGCGGCGCGTGTCCTCGCAGGCGACGACGTCGGCTTCGCGCAGTTCGCGCAGGCCGCGCAGCGTCATGTCCTCAAGGTTTCCGACGGGAGTCGGTATGATTATCAGCGGCATCAGCGCACCTCCTCGATAATGTATGCCTCTTTGAGCTCCGGCGTCTCCGAGCCGGAGGCGTCCGTTATGAATAATGGCGGTTCTATTATAAGGCCGTGACTGCCGGAACGCACCGCCTCGACAAGCGCGACGGAGGCGCGTTCGCCGGGGCGCGGATGGACGCAGCGCATCTGTTTCGGCGGCGTCTTATAGCGGTCGAGCAGCGCGAAGAGTTCGCCGATGCGGTCGCCCCGCATCACAAGGTCGAGCCGCCCGCGGTTTTTCAGAAGGTAGTGGGAGGCGGCGATGATATCCTCCAAGCGGCAGCAGGCGCCGTGCATCGCGGTGGAGACCGGCTCTTTCGGGCTCGGCCTGCTGCGCTCCGCCTCGTCGTATGGCGGATTCACCACGATACGGTCAAAGCTCTGGGCCGGGGCGATTTTTTTATATTCGCGGATGTCGGCGGAGATGAATTCCGCCTCCAGGCCGTTCAGCACGGCGTTTTTTTTCGCGAGCGCGATGAGGTGCGGCTGGATGTCGATCCCCGTCACGGGAAAGCCGCGCTTCGCGAGAATGAGGGATACCGCTCCGTGGGCGCAGCCGATTTCCAGTATTTTCTCGCCGCGCTTCGGACGCGAGAAGTGCGCGAGCAGGACGGTGTCTACGTTCACGCGCAGTCCCTCTCCCGCCGCGGGCTGGATCATCTTCAGCGCTCCGCAGAGCAGATTATGGCAGTCTTCCATTATGTCCAGTCCTCGAGCCGCACGCCGACAACCTGTGAGAGTCCCGGCTCCTGCAGCGTGACGCCGTAGAGGACGTCGGCGCGCTCCATCGTCGCCCGCCGGTGCGTCATCGCAAGGATCTGGCGGCTTTTGGCGTATTCTTTCGTCAGCTCGCTGAAGCGGCGGAGGTTGGACTCGTCAAGCGCCGCGTCGACTTCGTCAAGCACCGCGATGGGCGATCCGGCGACTTCCATGGTCGCAAAGAGCAGCGAGATGGAGATGAGGGCGCGTTCGCCGCCGGAGTACTGGTTCAGCACCTGCGTGTGTTTCCCCGGCAGCCGCGCGTCGATCTCGACGCCGGTGTTCCAGATCGTCTCGCCCTCGGTCATCACAAGGTGGGCTTCGCCGCCGCCGAAGAGGGTCTTGAAGAGGTGGCAGAAACGTTCGTCGACCTTCAGAAGGGCGGCGGAGAACTGGCGGTGGGCCATCAGGTCGGTGTCGGAGATGAGCCGCTCGATCTCGGCGGCGCTGGCGCGCACGTCGTCAAGCTGTTCGCCGAGGAAGGCGAGCCGGTCTTTGAGGCTCTGGTCTTCGGAGAGGACGCCCATGTTGACGTCGCCGAAGGCCTTTATCTTCCGGTCGCCGTCGCGTATTTTGCGGTGCAGTTCGTCGACGCCGACGTCGCCGGGAAGCTCCTCGGGGCCGGGATAGGGAAACTGCTCCTCCCAGGTGCTGACAAGTTCGCCGAGATCGCGCTCCGTCTCGCCCTTGCGGGCCTGCGCGAGCGTGAATTTTTCCGATTCGCCCTGCATGCGGCTCTCCGCCTTTGTCTGGCGGCTTTTGATGTATTCTTTGATTTTTTCAAGCCTCGTATAGAGGCCGCCGTGTTCCTCGATCTCCGCAAGAAGCTCTTTGCGGCGCAGATGTATCTCTAGGCAGCTGCCGCCGACGCGGGCGAGGTTGGAGCGTTCGCGGACGCAGCTCTGGTCAAGCTCCGCCGTCTCCTCCTCAAGCTTGCGCAGTTTGCTCTCCTGCGCGCGCACGTCGTTGCTCACGCGGTTCATCAGGGCGAAGCCCGCCGAGAGGTTGGAGGCCGCCACGGTGGCGCGGGCGCGGCATTTTTCGCGCTCCTCAATAAGGTGGCGGTCGTCCTCCACATCGGAGGCGCGGTCACGCTTTTCTTCCAGTTCGTCCATCGCGGCTAGCAGCGCGGACCAGCTTTTTCCCTCCGATTTGATGGAGTCGAGTATCCGGCCTCGTTCTCCGGCGGCGCGGCGCTGCTCCTTGGCGATGGATTCTTTCTGGTCCTCTATAACGGCTATTTTGCCGTTCACCTCGCGTATTTTGCGGGTGTATTCTTCTTTTTGCTCGGAGGCGGCAAGCTCTTTTCCCTCGGCCTCCTTGTATTTTTTCGAGAGGGACTCCGCGGCGCGCTGGGCCTTATCCGCCTCTTCCTCGAGACGGGCGACCTGCGCCTTCATCTCAAGCACACGTCCGCTCTTCTGGCTGCGGCCGCCGCTCACGGTGCCGCCGGGCTGGAATACGTCGCCCTCCATGGTAACTATGGGGCCTCTGAAACCGGAGCGCACCAGCTCTTTTCCGATATCGTAGGTATCTACAATTAGCAGGTCTCCTAAGATGTGCTGTATGGCCGGCAGCCAGTGGTCTTCGACGCGAATCAGCTCGATCGCCCAGCCGACGACGCCGCGCGACGGCAGCCACGCCGCCTTGTTGGGATAGCGCGGACGAGCCCTCTCGAGAGGCAGGAAGGTGGCGGTACCGGCGGAGTTCTTTTTCAGCTGGCTGATGCAGCGTCCCGCCTCGTCCATGTCCTCGACGAGCAGCTGAAACTGGCGGCCGCCGAGGTAGGCCTCGAGGGCCGTCGCGAGGTTGGCGGGGGCGGAGAGAACGTCGATGACGGCGTGCGGGTCCGCGTCAAGCCGTTTCAGCTTGGAGGCGGAGAGCAGATGGCGCACCGGCGCGGGATAGAGCCCGGCCTGCAGCGATTCGGTCGCGTCGTTGAGCTTTGAGCGCAGGTTCACCGATTCGCGCTTGGCGCGCTGCAGTTCGGCGGCAAGGTTCTGACAGAGGGCGTAAAGCTCGCTGTGCTCCTTGACCAGCTTCTCCTGCTCGGAGTTGAGCCGGGTGCGCTCTTCCTCAAGATGTTTTATCTGAAAATCAAGGTCTTTGCGTTCGTCGGGGGCGTTTGCCTTTTTGCTGCGCAGCTCGAGCAGCTCTTTGCCCAGATATGAAAGTTTTGCGCGGCACTTCTGCAGTTCGCCGTCGAGGCGCCCCTTTTCGTTGTTCCACGCTTCGCGCTCAAGGCGCGTCTTTTCAAGCCTTTCGTTGTATTCATTCCACTTTTTCTCGATCGCCTTCTGGGCCAGTTCGGCCTTTTGGAGCTCTTCGCGCGCATTTTTATTCTCTTCAAGGGATTTTTTTTGCTCTTCGAGCAGCTTGGCGTAACGCTCTTTCGCCTCCGCCTGTTCGGTCCTGGCCTCCTGCAGCCGCGCCTTCGAGCCGCGCAGGTTCGCCGCCGAGGCGTAGCCGGACTTTATCAGGCTGTCGAAACGATTGCGGCATTGTTCCAGCTCCCAGCTCTGCTGGCGGTGGGCCTGCGCGGCGTGCGTAAGTTTGAGCTCCAGCGCCCCGTTCGCACCCTTCCAAAAGCGCGACCAGAAGATCGTTCCCTCACGCAGCGAAGCTGCGGCCTCCAGCTCCGCGGCGATGGCCGCGACGGTCCTTTCACATTCGGCGCGGCGCAGCCAGTAGAGCAAACGGCGGTCCCCCTCGATGCTGTCAAGGATCGCGCGCATCTGCGCGGCGCGCGCCACGTCGGGCGCGATCTCCTCGCGGCGCGACGTTAGCTCTCCCATCAGGTGACGCAGCTGGTCGTATTCCTCTTTGACGGTGGTGAGGCGGTCCTGCGCCTCCATGCGTTTTTTTCTGTAGATATCGATGCCGAAGAGCACCTCAAGGTGCATACGGCGCTCGGAGGGGCTCTGTTTGAGCACCTCCTGCACCTCTCCCTGGCCGATGAAGGCGAAACGGGCGCCCTCGAGCTTCCAGCTCCTTTTTATCTCGTCCAGTTCTGTAAGCGTCTTTCGCGCGTTATCGACAAAGAGGCTCGTCGTGCCGTCAGGGGCCGTGACGCGGCGTTTGACGGAGCATACGCGGTCATCTTCGCGCAGATGGAGGGTGACCTCCGCCTCACGCGCCGTCTCTTTGCTGACGGAGCCCTGAAAGAGCAGGTCGCTCTGGCGGCTGATACGCAGACGGCTCGCGCTGCTGTCGCCGAGAGACCAGCGCAGCGCGTCGAGCAGGTTGCTCTTACCGCTGCCGTTCGGCCCGACGATTGCCGTGAAGCCCGACGAGAGGATGAGGTCGTGAGAGCCGCCGAAGCTCTTGAAGCCCTTAAGCTGAAGGCGACCGATGTACAATGGCCCAGCCCTCCCGCTTCTGAAGCACGTTTATGCGATGTTCCACCTGCGACAGCGAGCCCTGACACTTGAGACGGTATTTGCCCCAGGAGAGGTCGGGACAGCCGCGGATGAATATTTTTCTCTCAAATTCTTCCTCCCAGGCGGAGAGGAAGGTCTCGCTTATATATTCGGCGACGGTCGTGTAGCACTCCACCAGCAGAGCCTCCGCCTTCGACGAGAGCGTTATCTTCCTGATGAAGCGTTTGATCTGCACCGCTACGCTCTCCTCTTTGGTCACCGTTCCCAGCCCGCCGCAGAAGGGACAACCGCGCGTAAGCGCCGCCCTGATGTCCGTGCGCGCGCGTTTCCGCGTGATTTCCACAAGGCCGAGGCCGGTGACGCCGTAGACGCGCGCCTTGCAGCGGTCGTTTTTGAAGAGCTCCTGCAGCTGGTGCACGAGGGCCTGGTTGTCCGACTCGTTTTCCATGTCGATAAAATCGACGACGACGATGCCGCCGAGCGCGCGCAGCCGCAGCTGGCGGGCGATCTCGATGGCGGCCTCAAGGTTCGTCTTGAGCACCGTGTCGTTAAGATTTTTTGAACCGACGAATTTGCCTGTGTTGACGTCGATCACCGTCAGCGCCTCGGTCTGGTCGATGACGAGGTAGGCCCCCGAGGGGAGCCAGACCTTGCGGTCCTGCAGCTCGGCGATCTGGTTTTC
This sequence comes from Cloacibacillus sp., assembly GCF_020860125.1. Lineage (NCBI taxonomy): Bacteria > Thermotogati > Synergistota > Synergistia > Synergistales > Synergistaceae > Cloacibacillus > Cloacibacillus sp. The sequence goes on from NZ_JAJBUX010000026.1 coordinate 7,751, forward strand.
CAGCCCGTAGACTTCAAAGAGCGGCATTTTGCCCTTGAAGAGGTTTACGTCGATCTCCTTTTCGGGGAAGAATTTTTTGACGATCGCCTCGACGCTCTCTTTTTCCTCTTCGCTGTCGATGACTATCTCGTCTATCTCGTCGGTCAGCTCGTCGCGCAGCACGCGCTCTAGAGAGCCGATATCCCGGTGGATGAGACAGGGGGCGCCGTTCTGTTTCGCGTTGCGCTGGATCGTCTCCCACTGTGAGAGGAGCCCTTCGACGTCCTCGCGCAGCCCTTCGGCGTCGCAGCCCTCCGCGACGGTCCTGATGATGATCCCGAAGTTTTGCGGGCGCAGATCCTTCGCGATGGCGCGCAGGCGCGCGCGCTCCTCGTCGTCCTCGATACGCTTTGAAACTCCCGTCTCGTGGCCGCCGGGGATCAGCACCATATAGCGGCCCGCGAGCGAGACGCGCGGTGAGACGCGCGCGCCCTTGCCCTTGCGCGCGTTTTTGACGACCTGCATGAGCATCTCCATACCCGGCCTGACCTCCATGCCCTTGACGTCGTCAAGGTAAAGGAATCCGTTCCTGCCGTCGCCGAGATTCAGGAAGGCGGAGTTCATCCCCGGCAGCACGCTGTCGACCCGCGCCTTGTATATCTCGCCGGTCCGCTGATGCTCAAGCATCCGCTCGACAAAGAATTCGTAAAGTTTCCCCTTTTCGTCGATGATGGCGATCCTGATCTCCTCGGGGTCAACAAGATTGGCTATTATCTTTTTTGACCAGCCTGACATATCTCAAACCTCCAATTAAATAAGCGGAAGAACGGCGCCGGCTTCGGCGTTCCATTTGCCGACGGTGAGGCGTTCCATACGCAGGTCCCGCCAGCCGGAGACTACCTCCGCCGCGGCAAGCGCTTTGACGAGCAGACCGGCGCCGCAGTGTTCGAGATCGCCGACCGTAAGCGTCACCGTTCCCTCATTAAAGGAACAGGCAAAGAGCGCGTTCAAGCGCGTGGCCTCGTCGGACAATACCTGCGCCGCCCGCCCGTCAAGGGGCGCGCCGTCGCCGGATATCCGGTAGACCACCGCGTCTATCAGCTTTGCCAGGTTTAACCCGTCCTCTACTTCCGCATATTTCAATATTTTTAATCCCTCGGGGAGCATCTCGCTCCACCGATGGAAAGATTCCTCATCCCATTTTTCAAACCAGAAGTCCGCCGGCTCCGCCAGCCCCTCCACTCCAATAGCGAGCGGCGAAGCGAGGCTTATCCGCGGGTGGGGCGAAAAGCCCTGGGTGAACTCCTGCGTCAGCCCGGCGCGCCGCGCGGCGCGGGAAAAGATTACGGGCAGGTCCATGTGGTTCACAAAGGTGAAGAGTCCCCGCTTTTCAAAGATGATCCTAATTCTCGACATGGGGGCACCCCTTCGCCTTCGTACGGCCCTGCCAGCCGCAGCCGTTACAGCCGCCGCGGCAGTCGCCGGTAGTCGCCGCCGCGAGTGCCTTTTCGCGTTCGCGCAGCAGAAAATCTTTCGTCACACCGCAGTCTATGTGGTCCCACGGCAGTTTATCGTCCACTCCGCGCGCCGCTGTGTAACTAGCCGCGTCTATCCCCAGGTCGGCAAAGACCGCCGCCCAGAGGTCGAAGTTGAAGTATTCCGTCCAGCCGTCAAAGCGCGCTCCGCGCCGCCAGGCCTCCTCGACCGCCGCCGCGAGGCGGGAGTCGCCGCGCGCGAATACGCCCTCAAGAAAGGTCTGTTCCGGCTCGTGATAGGAGAGGGAGACTTTTCTGTTTTTCAGCGAATTCTTAAGTCCGCGGCCGCGCTCACGCAGCTCGGCGATGGAGGCCTGCGCCTCCCACTGGAACGGCGTGTGCGCCTTCGGCACGAATCCCGCGATGGAGGCGTTGACGTCGCCGCGCCGCTTGTAGCGTTTGGCGATCGAGGCCGCGCGGCTGCATATATCCAGAATGCCCGCGAGGTCCTCCGCCGTTTCGGTCGGCAGCCCCATCATAAAGTATAGTTTGACCCGGTCCCAGCCATGGGAGAAGGTCTCGTCCAGCGCCGCCTCGATCGCTTCGTCCGTGACGCCTTTGTTGATGACGTCGCGGAGGCGCTGCGTTCCCGCCTCGGGGGCGAAGGTGAGGCCGCCCTTCCTCATCGACTCCAGCCCCGCCGCAAGGTTCACGGAGAAGGTGTCGACGCGCAGGCTGGGCAGGGAGAGCTTTATCTGGTTGTCCGCAAGCATCGGGGCGAATTTTTCCATCGCCGCCGGCAGCCCGTTCCAGTCGCAGATGGCGAGGGACAAAAGCCCGACCTCCTCCCACCCCGTCGAGGCGAGCAGCCCCTTGACCTGTTCGCAGACGGATTCGGCGCTGCGCTCCCGCAGCGGGCGGTCGATGATCCCCGCCTGGCAGAAGCGGCAGCCGCGCGTACAGCCCTTAAATACCTGTACGGCGACCCGGTCGTGGACGATGCCGGTATTCGGCACGATCATCGAGGTGTGGTAGAAGGCGCCGTCGAGGTCTTCGGCGATCCGCCGGCGGATCTTTCTGCTTCCGTCGTACAGCGCCGGCACATAGACCCCCTCAATGGCGGCCAGCGCCGCGAGCCTCTCGGCCCGTTTGGCGCCCTTGAGCCCGTGGAGGCATTTCAGCACCTCCGGTATGAGCACCTCGCCGTCCCCCACCATAAAGGCGTCGATAAAGGGGGCGACCGGCTCCGGCGCAAGCGCGCCGATGCCGCCGGCAAGGATGAGCGGATGCTCCTCCCCGCGCTCCGCGGAGCGGAACGGTATCCCTGCAAGATCAAGAATCGTTAAGATATTCGTGTATGAAAGCTCGTACTGCAGCGTGAAGCCCACGGCGTCAAAATCGGTGAGCGGACGTTTGCTCTCAAGCGCCCAGATAGGCGTGCCGGAATCCCGCATCGCCGCCTCCATATCCGGCCATGGCGTGTAGACGCGCTCCGCGTCGGCGTAGGGCAGCGATTTTGTCAGCGGGTAGAGTATCTGAAAACCGAGGTAGCTCATCCCCACCTCATAGAGGTCGGGAAAGGCGTAACAGATACGCACAAGATCCTCCCCCTCTTTGACAGGGCCGCTTCCCCATTCGCCGCCGATATAACGGGACGGGCGCTTAACAGAGGAGAGCAGCCGGCGAAGCCGCCCCTCTTCAATAGCTCCTTGCATATAATTTCCTCCTAAAATCTTTTATACGAAATCCGCCCCCGTACGCCAATAGGCCGCGTACGGTCCGGCGGAGCATACCCGGGTTAAAATCTATCTTTGCGCGCGACGATGTTCGCGCTCTGAACAAGGGCGAGCCCCAACGATATCACAAGCAGAGAGCTGCCTCCGTAACTGAAGAGCGGCAGCGGCAGCCCCGTCACCGGCGCAAGCCCCATGCTCATCGCCACGCTCTCCATGATCTGAAACCACAGCCACGCCGCGATTGCGGCGCACATCAGCTTCGCCTGTAAATCCTTCGTGTACTGCGAAACATTCAAAATGCGCCACAGCAGGACCGCGAAGAACAGCAGCACGACGGCGCATCCGATAAAGCCAAACTCCTCCGAGAAGACGCTGAAGATAAAGTCGGTGTGCGGCTCCGGCAGAAAGTGGAGCTTGCCCTGCGTGCCGTGCATGAAGCCCTTGCCGTAAAGGCCCCCCGAACCGACCGCGATGCGCGATTGTATAACATTATACCCCGAACCCTGCGGATCGATCGTCGGATCGAGGAAAACCAGCAGGCGCATTCTCTGATAGGGTTTCAAAACCATCCACCCAAGCGGCAGCATCGCCATCCCCACCCCCGCCATCGAAGCGAGGATCTTCACGGGCGTGCCCGCCGCGATGAATACGGCTATCAGCATCACGGCATAGACCAGCGAGCTGCCCAGATCCGGCTGCAGCATTATCGGCACGATAGCGGCCCCCGCGACGAGCACGGCGGCGCCGATCCCGCGCCTGTTGTTGGGCGGCAGCGCCGAACAGAGCCTCGCAAGCGCGAGCGCGAATATCACCTTGCCGAGCTCCGAGGGCTGAAAACGGAAGAATCCGAAGTTGAACCACCGCTGCGACCCCTTCGCGGTATGCCCCACGACAAGCAGCGCCACAAAAATTATGACGATGCAGACGAAGAGAGGACCGGCGTATTTAAGAAAATTCCTGTAGTCCGCTTTGAGTACCGCCAGATAGACGACCGCGCTCATCGCGCCCCAGACCATCTGTCTTATTACGAAGCCAGAAACGGAGGCGTCGCCCTTAGCGAACGAGGCGCTCGCACTGTAGATCGCGGCGAGGCCGAAGCAGAAGAGGACGAGAGTGACAATGATCATTACCCAATCTGTGTATGACCGGATGTCGCTCCAACTCGTGGAAAATTTTTCAGCCATCGTTATATGCGCCAAGCTTGACGGCGAAGAGCATTACCTTTCCGTCTCCCCCGTCCTCTTTCTGCCCCTGACTGGCCGCTGCATGTTTTTCAGCGGAATACTCGCCAGCAGCGCCACCGAGCGGTCTTCTCTGTTAAGGTCGAGCTCGATCCCGTTTTCGTCGATATCAAGATACTTTTTGATCGTATTTATAAGGTCTGCGCGCAGCGCCGTGAGTATCTCCGGCGAGATATCGTTCCTGTCATGTATAAGCACCAGCTGTAGCCGCTCTTTCGCCACCGAGCTGCTCTTCTGCGAGCCGAAAAGGCTGCTGATACAATCAAATATTCTCATACCGATCACCTAACCCTTGGAAAACAGTTTGCGCAGCGAGGCGAATATTCCGCCCTCTTCCTTCGAAAGGTCCATAAAGGGGACCTCTTCGCCGCATAACCGCTTAGAGATATTTTTATAGGCTTCGCCCGCCTTTGTGCCGCCGGAAAAGATGAGCGGCTCGCCGCGGTTGGCCGAAATGACAATCGATTCGTCGTCTGGGATCATACCCACAAGATCCACGGCGAGGATGTCAAGCACATCCTGAACGCTCAGCATATCGCCGCGTTTGACCATGTCAGGACGGATACGGTTTACGATCAGCTGGATAGGAGCCTTGTCCATCGACTCAAGCAGGCCGATGATGCGGTCCGCGTCGCGCACCGCCGAGACCTCCGGCGTCGTGACGACGAGCGCCTCGGTGGCCCCGGCCGCCGCGTTGCGGAACCCCGACTCGATACCGGCGGGGCTGTCGATGAGTATAAAGTCGAAATCCGGGCTCAGGTCGCCGCAGAGCTTTTCCATCTGCTCAGCCGACACGGCGTCCTTCGTCTTCGACTGCGCCGTCGGTATCATATAGAGGTTTTCCAGCCGCTTGTCACGTATAAGCGCCTGGTTGAGCCGGCAGTTACCCTCGATAACATCTATGAGCGTATAGACGATGCGGTTTTCAAGGCCCATGATAACGTCAAGATTTCTCAGTCCGACGTCCCCGTCGATGGCCACAACCCTGTACCCCTCGGAAGCGAGAGCCGCCGCTAAATTTGCCGTGGTCGTCGTCTTTCCGACGCCGCCCTTACCCGAAGTAATTACGATTATTCTGCACCCCAAAACTGCATCCTCCTTTATAGTACCGGCCATGGAGCCACCAGTACCTCGTTTTCTAATATCCTGATCGTGACGGGTTTGCCCCAGAAGGGGGAATCCCTGTCGATAATACCTACCTTCGTGCCGATGCGCACCTGTCCGGCCTCCAGCGAGCGGGTGACCACCGTCATCTCGTCGCTGCCGCCGCATCCTGCGTGCACAAGGCCGTTGAGGCGTCCTATCACCGTGACGTTGCCCTTCGCGGTGACCTCCGCCCCCTGGTTGACGTTGCCGATTATCACCACATCCCCGGCATGGCCGATGTTCTGACCGCCGCGAAGCGTACCAAAATAGACAAAGCCCGGATAGATGCCGTCGCCGGCCTCCTCCCGCCGCGCCTCTTTTTTCTCCGGCCGCTCGGCCATATATTCGCCAGCCGAAGTCCGAAACCCCATCCTTTCGAGATACTCCCTGGACTGCGGGTCGGAAACCGACCAGAGAGAGACGGTACAGCCGCTCGGTTCAATAAAAGTTTTCCAAATCTTCAGCAGCAGCGCCGGAGAAAAACGGCGCGTCTGAAGATCTATCTCTATTTCGCTGCCTGCGAGCAGATGGCTCCCCGTGGAAAGCAGCGAACTAAAGCCCTCGAATACCTGACGCTCGCTCATATCGGCGGGAACGACACATTTGAGAAACCCCGCCTGTCTGCCCTTTAACTGAATCATCTTCCAGCACCCCTAATAAACAAACTAAGTTCGATAAAGAAAATCATAAATCTCATATCTCCCTTATGTTCCCGTCTGCGCAGCCGGCGTATTTGTCTCTTCCGCCGGTTTGGGTTCGGTATATTTTTTGCCGTTTATGAGAAAATTGAGCATCTTCCCTACGATAGGGCCGGTGACCGCGGCACCGCCCTTACCGGCCTCCGCGATCGCGACGACCGCGTATTTTGGATTATCCGCGGGAGCATATCCAACAAACCAGGCGTGGTCGTCGCCGTGCGAATTCTGCGCCGTGCCGGTCTTTCCCGCCACCTTGACCCCGAATGAGCTGGCCCGCCTTCCCGTACCGCTCCTTGTAACCTCCTGTATACCCGACTGTATCAATTTTAACACTTCGGGTGATATATCCAGAGGAACGCTCTCAACCGCTGACGCGGTGTTGAGCCGGGGCTTTAAAAGTTTACCACCATTTGCCAGCGCCGCGTAGGCCCTTAATACCTGAAGCGGCGTCATCAGCACATATCCCTGCCCGATAGAATAATTTACGGTATCGCCGCCGTACCAGTTTTCTTTGATTCGCTTCTTCTTCCACTCCGGTCCCGCGAGCGTACCCGAGACTTCGCCCGTGAGATCGATCCCCGTCTTCTGCCCAACGCCGAACTTCGCGGCCGTCTTTATCAGCCGGTCGATCCCCATCTGGTTCGAGAGCTGGTAAAAATAGACGTCGCAGGAATCGCGCAGGGCGTCTATTATATTTTCACGTCCGTGGCCGCTGTGCTTCCAGCAGCGAAAGCGCTGGTTGCCAAGCTCAAAATAGCCGGGACAGTTGACCGTCGTGTTTTTATTCGCCACCCTGCTCTCGAGTATCGCCGAGCCGGTAACGATCTTAAAGGTCGAGGCCGGCGGGTAGGCGCCGGAGATCGCGCGGTTCATCATCGGCCTCTCATTGTGGTCCGTGAGCGCGGCCCACTCGCTGTTCGTAATGCCCCAGGTGAGAGGGTTGGGATCGTAGGAGGGCGAGGAATAGAGGCAGCGTACGCCGCCGTCGTTAATATCCATCGCAATTATTGTGCCGCGGAATTTACCGATCAGCTCCGACGCGTAGCGCTGGGCGGCAAGGTCGATCGTCAGCGTCATATCGCCGCCCTTCGCCGACTTCACGTAACTGATGTTGCGCAGCTTCCTGCCGCGCGAATCGACCTCGATCACCTCTTCGCCGGCGGCTCCGCGCAGGGTGTCCTCGTACTGCCCTTCGATTCCGTTTTTGCCGATCATATCTCCGCCGCGATAGACCTCGGCATCCTTTGTCTCAAGCTCATCCTTCGTTATCTCCGCCACGTAGCCGATGACGTGCGCGGCATACTGCGCCGCGGGGTAGGTGCGCCGCCATACGGGGGTCAGAAAGAGGACCTTTTTAAAATCTTTGTCCATTATCATCTCCGCGACCTGCGCGAAGGTGAGGTTCGTCGCAACGGTTATCGCGCGGTAAGGGGCGGAATATTGCTTAGCCACAAGCTCTTTGAACTTATCCTCCGTCATTGGAATGCCGTTGCGCACCAGAAGAGCCGTCACGGATTTTACATTTTCCTCCCTCTGGAGGTCGATGGGATAGCCGTTGATGTTGAATGTACGGACGTTGACCGCGAGCGGCGCGCCGTTTATATCAACGATGCTGCCGCGCGGCGGGAGGATGCGCAGAATACGCAGCCGGTTCTGCGAGGCAAGTTTGACATAGGTGTCGCCCTGCACGACCTGAAAGAAAAAGAGCCCCGTAACGAGCAGCATGAAAGAGACGAATACCGCCGCCTGCAGGAAGCGCATGCGGCGCATAATATCAAACTTTGAATACTGCGTACTAACCATTCCGTGCTGATACCTTCCAGAAGAGCCACGAGAAGAATACGATCACCGGGACGGCTATCAGCTGCTGAACGATAAACTGCCGCATCACCGTCTGGCTGGGAATGGTCCAGAAGAAAAAGTGTATCCCCGCATACAACAGCTCACAGCCCGCCAGCATCATCGTAAAGGTTCCCAGCGTTCGCCCCTGTACCGGCGTCTTCTGCCAGAGGAAACAGGCGAGACCGATAACGCCGCCGCCGATCGCCGCCGTGAGCCCCGGCAGGTTTGTCCAGCGCAGGTCCCAGAGCAGACCGCCGATAAAGGCGGCCCAAACGAGTTTCGTCTGCCACTCTTTCGAGGTATCCGGCAGTAGCGCCATAAACAGCGCCGTCAGCAGGAAAATGTCGGGCACCATACATATGCCCATCAGCAGCAGCTGCACGAAGTCCTGCAAAAGCCAGACGACCAGAAGCAGCGTCATTTCGGCGCCCCCCTGCCGGTAAAGACCTCCACATTATAGAGCTGTGTCAGGTGAGCGCCGGCACTGAGGCTCATCTCCGTGTAGCCCTCTCTGTTTTCGTCTATGTCGATTATCGTACCGATCGGCAGCCCCGGCGGTATAAGGTCGCTCATAAGCGAAGTCGATATCGTCATGCCCTGTTTGAGTTTACGCTCTTCCGGTATATAAAGCAGCTTGAGATGGCCGAAGTCGTCTCCGTTGACCACTCCGAGGTCGCGGGTCTGGTCCACCGCCGCCGCAAGCAGGAACGACGAGGAGGTGATGAGCTCGACCCAGGCAAAGTCACTGCCGACCCTGGTGACACGGCCGACGAGGTAACCTTCCGAGGTGACGGCGGCCTTTTCCACGACGCCGTCACGCGAGCCCTTGTCAATGCGGAACTCCTGCCACCAATCCTGCGGATAGCGCAGCGTGACGAGGGCGCGGATATAGGATTCCTTTGGCACAGGTTCCTTTATCGCCGCCCGTTGGAGCGCCTCCGTAAGAGCCTGATTCTTAAGCTCCAGCCGCTCCACGCGTTCATTGAGGCTCGCGCGCTCAAGCACCCAGTTGCTGCTGAGCTGTACAAGGTTGCGCACATAGAGCACCGGCTTTTCCGGATATGTGAGCGCGGCGTTCACCCACTCGACGGCGCTGTATTTCGCGGCAGGCACCGCGGTCATAAAAAGCAGGATCCCCACCCCGGCAAGTACGGAGACGACTCCGCTGAGCCAGGGGCGGCTTTCTCTGCCAAGAAGCGGCATCTATTGATCCCGCCCCTTAAACGCCCTGTCTCTCGACCGTAATCGAGAGCCGATTCTTATCCTGCGGCATCTCAAGTATCTTTCCAAGGCCGAGGGCCACGGAATAGACTGGCTGCTCCGCGATATGTATCGGCACATTCAGCGCGTCGGCAAAGCGGATGTTGAGGCCGCGAAGGTTGGCCGTACCGCCGGAGAGGACGATGCCCTGATCGACGATGTCGCGGACGAGCTCTGGCGGCGTGCGCTCGATGGTCGAGCGTATCGTCTCCTCGATCTGCGTCACGATCGGCTCTATCGCCTCGCGGACCTCTTCGGAGCAGATGCTTACCACCTTCGGCAGTCCGTTAACGAGGTCGCGCCCCTTGACATCCATCTTGAGCTCCTGCTCCAGCGGAATGACGGAGCCGATCGCGATCTTTATCTCCTCCGCAGTGCTCTCACCGATCGCCAGGGTGTAGTTCTGCCGCAGCATCGAGATGATCGCTTCGTCGAGAGCGTCCCCAGCCACTCTGACCGACTGGTTGATGACGATCCCGCCCAGAGAGAGCACCGCCACCTCGCAGGTTCCGCCGCCCATGTTGACGACCATGTTGCCCTGCGCCTCGTCGATCGGCAGGCCAATGCCCACCGCCGCGGCAAGCGGCTCCTCCACGACAAAGGCCTCCTTGGCCCCCGCGGCGAGCGTAACTTCAACAACGGCGCGTTTTTCTACCTCCGTGACGCTCGCCGGCACGCAGACGGCGACGCGCGGATGCGAGAAGAGACCGCTGGAGGCCGTCGCCTGCGCCATATAGTGACGTATCATATGCTGCGTCATCTCAAAGTCGGCGATGACGCCGTGCGAGAGGGGGCGGACCGTCGTGATCCCCTGCGGCGTACGTCCCACCATTTTTTTCGCGGCGGCGCCGAAGGCGATTATCTCCTTCTGCCCCTTACGGCCAAGGTTGCGCACCGCGATAACGGAGGGTTCGTTGATGACGACCCCCTTTGATTTAACATATATGACCGTATTTACCGTCCCAATATCTATACCTATCTCGTGGTTGAAGAGGTTGGGTCTGAAACTGAACAAAACAAGCCCCCGCTTTCAATTGACTTTTCTGATTTAGTCCTCAAATTTTATCCGCCGCGGCCTCCAGGCCGTTCACCGGCAATGGTTCTCCCTTGACAGGAAAGAGCCCGCCGCCGGCGGCGATGTAGTGCCCTTTGAGCTGCAGCCCTAAGAAGCGCAGCCCCTGTTCTATATGTTCGGTGAGCGCGATGTCTTCACGGCTCGGTCTCTGGCAGCCGTCAGGATGGTTATGCAGGACGACAACCTTCGCCGCCGCGATCCTCACCGCCTGACGGAACAACACCGGCAGATCAAGGTAGGCCCCCGAAATTCCGCCATAAGAAAGCACCGATTCTCCAAGAACACAGTCCTTCGCGTTGAGAAAAAACGCGAAGATGCACTCTCTCTCCATATATTTTGTCTCCAGCGCCTTCGAGAGCAATACGCGCCGCCAGTTCTCGCTTTCCGCGCTTTTCATCAGCACCATGCGCTTACCCAGCTCGACAGCCGCGGCAAGAGAGGCGACCTTCGCCTCTTTGAGTCCCTTTTCCTGCATCAGCTCCGCCGTGGAGGCCCGCGCCAGCCCCTCCAGACCGCCCATTCGATTCAGCAGGCTCTGCGATAGGGCCGCCACATCCTCGCCCTTTCGTCCGGTCCTCAGGAGGATCGCAAGAAGTTCGGCGAGGGAAAGCGACTCCGGGCCGTATTTGATAAGTTTTTCCCGTGGCCGTTCGCAGTGCGGAAGCTGCGAGAAATCCATACCGGGACCTATCTGGGCCAGTAGGGATTATACTGTTTTTCCGCCCCGATCGTCGTTTCTGGGCCGTGTCCCGGAAATACTCTCAGCTTATCCGGCAGTCCGTCCAGCTTTTTCAGCGATTCGATAAGGACGTCTTCGCTGCCTCCGGGGAGGTCGCTCCTGCCGATCGAACGGGCGAAGAGGGTGTCGCCGGAGATCAGTATCTGCTCTTCGCCGTCAGTGACCACGATGCAGATCCCCCCTGGCGTGTGCCCGGGGGTATGGATGACGTCGAGCGTCATCTTGCCGACCTTCAGCCGGTCGCCGTCGTTAAGCAGCTTCTCCGCGGAGGGAAGCTCCAGCGCATCGCCCATGTAGGTCGAGAGGTTTTTGCTCGCACTCGTAAGACACTCGGCATCTTCGCTTTGGATGGCGACGCCGTTCTCTGAGAGGTTGCGCAGATCGGCTATACCGCCGATGTGGTCGCTGTGACCGTGAGTGAGGATTATCCAGTGCACCCGTATGTCCTGACTGCGGATAAAATCCTCCACCTCCTTAGCAGGGCCGCCCGGATCGACTACGAAGCCGTCGCCGGAGTCATCCCATATTAGATAGCAATTCGTCCATAGTGTACCCAGCGGAAACCTTTTAATGTTCATTCATCTCACTCCTTGGTATCTATCATCAGGGTAACGGATCCGTCGTTCTGTATATCCACCGCCATGTGTGCCTGGAACTGGCCGTGGGCGACGGGGATACCCTCCTTTTTTACCGCATCGATAAATTTCATATACATCTCATTGGCAAATTCAGGCGCCGCTGCCTTTGCCCACGAGGGGCGGCGCCCCTTTTTACACTCTCCGCAGAGGGTAAACTGGGAAATTACCAATATCTCCCCCTGCACATCGGAGACTGAAAGATTCATTTTACCATCTTCGTCGTCAAAGATGCGAAGATTTACGATTTTTTCGGCCAGCCAGTCTATGTCCCTCTGCGTGTCTTCAGGGATCACGCCCAGCAGCACCGTAATGCCACGGCCGATCTCGCCGACGACGACGCCGTTCACGGAAACTTTAGAGGAAGAGACTCTCTGTAAAAGCGCCTTCATGTATTTCTTTACCCCCTGGTTATTTCCAATATTCCCGAGATATTATTGAGCTTCGCGATGATGCGGTAGAGGTGCTCAAGATCCTTTACCTGCAGATCCGCCACCACGCGCGTACGTGTGTTGTTGACGACGCTGGCTTTGACGTTGGTTATCAGCCCGTCCATCAGAGCGATCGCCTGGACGATTTCGGCCAGAAGCGACTGCTTCTCCACCCCTTCGACCTTTATGCGGGCCGTATAGCGAGTATCCTTCGGTTTGCCCCACGACACCGCCACCTGCTTTGCCGTATCCGACTTTTCTATGTTCACGCAGTCTTTGCGGTGTACGGAGATGCCGCGGCTCTGCGTGACGACGCCGACTATCGGGTCGCCCGGTATCGGGCGGCAGCACTGCGCGAGAGTGACAAGCACTCCCTGGGCCCCCTCAACGATTATCTCGGAGTCGGCCTCCTTCCGCTGACGCTGCGCGGGAGTCTCGGGAATGGCTTCAGGCTGTACCTTCGCGCTGTCCGGCGTAATACGGCCAAGGACGCTCGCGGGGGAATGGCTGCCGGAGCCGACGGCGATTATCAGCTCCTCTAGGCCGGAATAGCCAAGCTCGCGCGCGATATGTGAAAGCTGTGAATTTATCGCCTCCAGCGGGTTTTCTACTCCCGGGCTGCGGCGGGCCGCCTCCTTCTCAAGCAGCTCATGGCCGCGCTTGGATTTCTCTTCACGCTCCTGGCGTTCCTGCTGATGGAACCAGGATTTTATTTTACTGCGGGTGCGGTTTGACTTTGCGATCTTCAGCCAGTCGCGCGAAGGCTTGCCCTGCGGCGAGGTGAGGATACGAACGATGTCTCCGTTGTGGAGCTCCTGGTCCATTGGCGCGATGCGCCCGTTTATCATCGTGCCGACACATTTATGCCCGACCTGTGTGTGCACGGCGTAGGCAAAATCTATCGAGGTGGAGCCGTTCGGGACCCGCACGACCTTACCTTTGGGGGTGAATACGAATACGTCGTTCGAGAGCACGTCTGTCTTGAGGTTGTCAAGGAAGAGCGTCCCCTCGGACGCTCCCTCGGCGTTTCCCTCTCCCGCGCCGCCGGAATCCCCTTCACCGCGTTCGGGGGCGGCGTCGAGCGCCTTGCGTATCCATGTAAGCCCCTTATCGAGATTGTCCACCTTATGGCCGCCCTCTTTATAATTCCAGTGGGCCGCAATGCCGTATTCGGCGAGAAGGTGCATCTCCTTCGTGCGTATCTGCACCTCGAGGGGTTCGCCCTCCGGGCCGACCACCGTCGTATGGAGCGACTGGTACATGTTGCTCTTCGGGTTGGCGATATAGTCGTCGAAAAGCCCGGGGATGGGCTTCCAGATCGTATGTACGAGCCCTAGGACCTGATAGCATTCTCCGATCGTCTTCACGACGACGCGCAGCGCGAGCAGGTCGTAGAGCTGTTCAAGAGAGAGGTTTTTGCGGCGCATCTTTTCGTAGATGCTGTAAAAATGCTTCGGCCTGCCCTTGATGGAGGCCTCTATCTTATCCTCTTTGAGCCGCTGTTCGAGAATGTCCATCGCGTCTTTGATTATTGCCTCGCGCTCGGGAAGCTTTTTCCGTACCCGGCGTTTGATGTCATAAAACATCTCGGGGTCCAGGATACGGAATGATAGGTCCTCAAGTTCGCGCTTTACCTGATATATACCGAGACGATGGGCGAGCGGCGCGTATATTTCCAGGGTCTCGCGCGCTATTGAGAGCTGCTTCTCCCTTCTGTGGGAGGATATCGTGCGCATATTATGGAGACGGTCCGCAAGCTTTATGAGTACCACGCGGATGTCCTTCGCCATGACGACGAACATCTTTCTGAGATTTTCAGACTGGTATTCCTCGACAGATTTGAACTGCAGCTTTCCGAGCTTCGTCACACCGTCCACCAGGGTAACGACGCCCTCGCCGAACTTTTCCGCAAGCTGCTGCGGCGTTACAGGGGTGTCCTCAAGTACGTCGTGCAGCAGTGAGGCAACGATCGTTTCCCTGTCTATCTCCATGCTCGCAAGTATCGCAGCGACGCTCACCGTGTGGATTATATATGGCTCGCCGGTATGGCGGCGCTGCTTCCCATGCGCCACTGAGGAGAAGACAAAGGCTTCTCCTATTATCTTCATATCATCTTTGGGAAGGTAGAGAGCGGACTTCGCCCAAAGGTCCTGCCAGGCAAGGCGCAGCGACGCGACGCGCTGCTCCTCAGAGACACGTCCCCAGTAGCTCTCCATCAGCGCCCGGCTCTCCCGCTCACCAATGGAGAAACCGCCCATGTTGGCGATCTCCGTCATATGGGCGGATCTTACATTTGCAACCGTACCCTTATTTTCCGTGTTCATACACCACACCACCGCAGCATGAATTATTGCTCCTGGACTACCATCTTTTCAAGTATAAACTGAAGAGAGGTGACGTTCCGCCACGTATCAAGGCGGGGCTTATATACCCAGCCGTCGATGTCCCCGCGGCCGTCAAACATATCGGCGGCGCCAAAGGCCAGAAGCGAGGCCGAACCGAGCTCGACCTTAACATGTTTTCCCGTTTTGCCCAATGGTACCACACGCATCTGCCCCCCGTAAGGGGCGTAAAGCATCGGCGCGGGGTTTTCCATGCCGAAGGGGCCGAGCGCGACCGCCTCGGACCAGGTGTTCATATCCATATTAAGAGGGTTCCAGTAGAGGAGGTCCTCCTTTTCGCCCACGACCTTGACCTCTGAGAGCATCGTCTCCATCATGCCGCGCAGTTTGTCCCAGTTCTCGCTCTTTACGCTGAAACCTGCCGCAAGCCGGTGGCCGCCCCAGGTGTTGAGCAGCGGTGCCAGCTTTTTCAGTACGCCGACCGCGTCCCCGCCCGCCGGCATACGCAATGTTCCGCGCATAATGTCGCCCACCGCGGCCACAAGGGCCACCGGTGAATTACGCTCGCTGCATATGCGGCTCGCGACGCTGCTCAGGACCCCCACCGACCAGTCGCTGTTGGTGAGCACATATTTGTACTCGCCCTCTTCAGCGCTGTCGACCTGTTCCAGTATTTTTGACGAGAGCTCGCGGCGTTTGCGGTTCAGCGCGATGAGCCTGCCGACGTTGCTCGCCAGGTTCTTGCTCGGGAATAGTATATCCACCGCAAGGTCGGCGAGATATAGCCGCCCCGCCGCGTTGAGACAGGGAATTATCTTCATCGCGAGATCTTCGGTGTCTATCGACGACGGGGCGATGCCCAGCTGTTCCATCAGGATATTGAGGCCGGGGCGCGTATGCGTGCGGATCGATTTCAGCCCTTCGCGCACGAGTGCGCGGTTGAGCGAAGAGGCAAGAGAAACACAGTCGGCTATCGTAGCCAGCGCAACGACGTCAAGCATCCGCATCAGCTGGCGTTCAGTGAGCAGCTCATTCTGCCAGGCCCAGCACCAGATGACGCCGGTAGCGCATAATTTTTTCGCCGCGGCGTCCCCCGATATCTGCGGGTTTATCATCGTATCACAACTGGCCGGCGTCCCCTCGACAAGGTGATGGTCAAAGACAACGACGGGAATGCCGCTTTTTTTAAGCGTCTCCACCGCCTCAACGTCCTGCGAACCGCAGTCTACAACGATCACCAGGTCACAGCCGCGTTTCGCGATCGTCGTCGCGACCTCTTTGTGAAGACCGTATCCCTGGTTGAAACGGTGCGGGATGAAATAACGGACGTGGGCGCCGCGTACAAGCGCAAGTTCCATCGCGATCGCCGTCGCTGAGATGCCGTCCACGTCATAATCCCCGTAGACGACGACGTTTGAGGTCGGGGTGAGTCCCCGCACCAGCTCCGCCGCTCTATTATTTTCTGCTCCCAGATCAAGCTTCTCCAACAGGCGCGGTAAATGTGGGGAAAGCCAA
This sequence comes from Cloacibacillus sp., assembly GCF_020860125.1. Lineage (NCBI taxonomy): Bacteria > Thermotogati > Synergistota > Synergistia > Synergistales > Synergistaceae > Cloacibacillus > Cloacibacillus sp. Next base: position 23,865 of record NZ_JAJBUX010000026.1, read on the forward strand.
TTTTCCACCTCACGCGGCATCACATCCGCGGTAAGACCGCGCATCTCCAACAGTGACGCCTGCAAGGGTGAACAATTAAATTTCGCCGCTATTTCCGCTGAGACCGCTGACTGGGTAAAGATGTTCAGTGAGTCTTTGGTACAGCGTACGACCAAAGGTTATTCCGCCGTTCCCGCCTCCGGGGCGCCGCTCTCCTGTGAGCGGTTCTCCGGCGCTGCCTCCGTCCTGGCAACGAAAGAGTCGAGGATCGTCTTCTTTTCCTGTTCTAAAGCGGCGATCTTTTCATCCTTCTGCTTCAGCTCTTTCTTGTACTTTGAGCGCACCTCAAAGACGGAGAAGAGGGAGAAGAACCACATAATGGCCGCTCCCGAAGAGAAGAGCACAACCTCCCAAACTCCCTGCGGCAGCGTCCATTCGAAGATAAGGAAGCGAATGGTTACGTCGCCGATATTCTGAAAGGCAAACAGCGCGGAGAGGAACATGGTCAGTACAATCGCGAGTATATAGCTTTTCAAACAAAATCCCTCCAGTCGGCAAAGGACGATAACCTTTGCCTGTCTTCATATACGGTTATATGATACAACATAACATAAAAAAAATCTCTCCCCCGCGAGGGGAGAGATTTTTTAAGTATTTGACGTAACCGTCCGCTTTAATACTTCGGCGAGCGCAGATACCACTCTACCAGCATAGAGCTTGCGATGTAGATCGAGCTGTATGTACCGACACCAATGCCGATGAGGAAGGCGAAGGCAAAATTACTGATGACTTCACCACCAAAAATATACATTGAGATAACTGGCAGCAGCGTCGTCACCGAGGTATTGATCGTACGTGAAAGGGTCTGGTTTATCGAAGTGTTGACGAGCTCGACTATCCCCTTTCCGCGGACCTGCCCCCAGTTTTCACGGATACGGTCAAGCACGACTATCGAGTCGTTCAGCGAGTACCCCGCGACGGTGAGGATCGCCGCGATAAAGGTGACTGAGACCTCTTTGCCTGTGAGGCTGTAGACGCCAAGCATCAGGATGACGTCGTGCATCAGAGAGAGGACGGCCGCGGCGCCGAAGCGGAAGCGGAAGCGAAAAGCCATGTAGATTAGAATACCGGCAAGGGCGAGCAGCAACGCGTAGGTCGCCTGAGCGCGGAGCTCGCTGCCGACCACGGGGCCTATCTTGTCTATGCGGAGGATCTTATAGTTCCCAACGTCTGCCTTAAGCACGTCGAGCACCGCCTTGCGGACCTGATCGTCCTGTGCCTGAAAGCGCAGAAGCACATCCGTAGCGTCAAAGGCCTGTATCGTTGCGTTGCCCTGGTCGATCTTACTCAGCGCTGAACGCACCTCGGCGATGTCGACCGGTTTTTCAAATTTGACCTGAAGGACGAGCCCTCCGGTGAAGTCGACGCCGAGATTCAGCCCTTTCGTCATCAGGAGGCCAAACGATGCGAGGATACATACGAGGCTGATGCCGATCAGCATCTTCCGGTACTTCATAAACGGAAAGTTAAGTTTTGAAGCGTCAAATGTAGCCATTTCCTATTGCCTCCTTCTTATAAAGTATGGTTCTTACGCGTCGAGAGGACTATTCCCAACAGCGTCCGCGTGACCACCGTGTTGCAGAAGACGGAGGCGACGACGCCTATGCTCAGCGTGACGGCGAAGCCGCGTATCGGACCGCTTCCAAAGTAGAAGAGTATCGCGGCGGCGATGAGCGTCGTGATGTTCGAGTCCAGGATTACGATGAGCGCCTTGCGGAAACCGGTATCAAGGGCCGCCATCATCGTCTTGCCCGAACGGAACTCCTCTTTCATTCTTTCATATATAAGGATATTGCCGTCTACCGCCATGCCTATCGTAAGGATCATACCGCCGATGCCGGGAAGCGTGAGTGTCGATTTGAGCATGATGAGCGCTGAGATTACAAGAAGCATCGCCACGGCAAGCGCGATATCGGCGGCGATCCCCAGCAGCCCATAGTAGACCACCATAAATATGACGACAAGCGCCGCGCCGATGAGGCCGGATTTGATACCGTCATGTATCGAGTCCGCTCCAAGGGACGGTCCGACAGAGCGGTTTTCAAGAACTTCGACAGAGACCGGAAGCGCGCCCGCGCGAAGCATGATCGCAAGCCTGTTGGCCTCCGCGGTGGAGAAGGAGCCGGTGATCTGGGCCTCTCCGCCGGAGATGCGCTGCTGCACGACCGGCGCGGAGATGACGATGCCGTCGAGCACGATGGCGATCTGTTTGCCTATGTTGGCCGCCGTCACCTCGTCGAAGAGTTTCGCGCCCTCCGTGTTGAACTTCAGAGAGACCGCCGCCTTGCCAAACTGATCAAAGTTCGTCTCCGCCTTTGTGAGGTCTCCGCCGCCGACATACTGCTTGCCGAGAAGGTAGGCGCTGCCGTTTTCACTTCTGGCGACCGCCATGTCGTGATTTGATTTGACCGCCTCTTCCATCTGCTTTATGTAAAGGTCAACCTCGTTCTTGGCCGCCGTCCAGCGATCTTCGGCAGTCTTAAACTGCTCATCGCTGTCATAGTTCGCGCGTACCGGCTTTGCCGGCACACGAGGGGATTCACCCAACACCTGGCGGAACTGTAAAACGGCGGTACGGCCGATAAGGTCGAGAGCCGCTTCGGGATCTTCTATTCCGGGAAGATCTACGGCGATACGGTCTTCGCCCTCGCGCTGGATCACCGGTTCGGCTATGCCGTACTGGTCCACGCGGGAGCGGAGAACGACAAGAAGTCTTTCAAGGCTGTCCGGGGTAAGCGGGTTCTCCGGCGTACCCTTCGCCTGAAGTATGATATGGACGCCGCCTCTAAGGTCAAGGCCAAGGCGTATTTTCCCCTTTACGGGAAATGCCACTGCCGCGGCAATTATGACAACTACAACGACCAAAATAAGCCGCCATTTGTCTCTCTTTAGCATCTACATGCGCCTCCTCACAAAGAAAACGGAGTGGACCCGTTAAAGTTGTCCTCTCCGTAGAAAAACAGAGTAACGTTAAAGGCTGTGCTTACGCCTCTTTCTTGGATTCCTCATCTTTATCTTCGGCGGCGGCGATGCTCTCTTCGACTACGGCGGCATCTGGATCTCCCTCTACCGCGGCGGCCTCCAGCAAAGGAGCCTCCTCCACCGGTTTGGCCGCTTCGGCCTCCGGCTTGTTTTCTTCAACCAAAGCCTCGGATTTCTTAGACTTCTTTTTCTTCGGCTGTGTACCCGCCGTGCTGCCGTCGTTCTTTTTCATTGAGACGGAGCTTTTGAGTATACGCGCCTTAACGCCCTCGTCAAGTTCGATGATGTAGCTGTCATCAAGGGTCTCGCGGACTATTCCAAAGAACCCTCCGGCGGTTATCACCGTATCTCCCTTACTGATGCTGGCGAGCATATCTTCATGCGCCTTCTGTTTCTTTTTCTGCGGCCTGATAATCATGAAATAGAATATCGCCGCAAACATTGCGAGAGGTAGCAACATACTTGTCAAACCGCCCTGCTGGCCCAAAGAAATTCCTCCTTACAAAACTTGTTTTTAATTTGTTTCTTCCGCCACAACGGGTATTTTATCATGATATCGCCCGTTGTGACTATATCCATTTTCCATGATTTGGCGCTAATGCTGTTTTTCCTGCTCCTTAAGAAAGAAGAGAAGCTTCTCAAGTTTGACGAATATATCCACGCGATAAAATAGTATCCTTTCGGGAACGACCACCGTCGCGGGAGTAAAGGCCAGTATCCCCTTCAGCGTCGGCGAGGCGACGGCCTTATCGACGCAGGCCTGCGCCGCAGCAGCCGGCACCGCGAGCAAAAGCACCTCTATATTGCGCTCCTCCATCACCCTGGCGATGTCATCCGAATGGAAGCACTCCACTCCCATCACTTTACGTCCGACCTTCTCCGGGTCAACGTCGAAGAGCGCCTCAACATTGAATTTATAGCTCTGGAAGGCTGTGTGCCCCATCAGCGCGGTGCCGAGGTTCCCCACGCCGGCAAGCGCCACGCGCCATACGCGCGGCGAGGCAAGAATATTCTCGATATGCGCGCAAAGACGGTTCACATGGTAACCGACGCCGCGCTTTCCTATTTCGCCGAAGTAGGAGAGATCCTTGCGTACCTGGCTCGCCTTTATACCGAGCATCTCACCCATTTGAAGCGAGGAGACGACCTTTCGTCCCTCTTCTTTCATCAGCATCAGGAGACGGTAGTATTGTATAAGCCTCTCTACCATTGGTTCCGCTACTTTCATATATTGTCCTCCTCTATACCCTGGGAGAGGGTTTTCCCGCAAACTCGGAACGCCCAGCGAGGGCCTCCTCTATGCGTATCAGCCTGTTGTATTTACGGACCCGTTCCATACCGCGCGGCGCTCCCGCCTTTATCTGCCCGGCTCCCGTCGCCACCGAAAGGTCGGCGATGAAAGAGTCGGAGGTCTCGCCGGAACGGTGGGAAATTATCCGGTTGTATCCGGCACGCAGCGCCATCTCGCAGACATTCAGCGTCTCCGTCAGCGTACCGATCTGGTTCGGCTTGATGAGGACCGCGTTCGCCGCGTGTTTTTCAATGCCCAGCCTCAGTCGGTCTTTATGGGTCACAAATAAATCGTCGCCTATAAGCTCTATCTTTTTGCCAAGACGCTCGGTGAGTGAGACCCAGCCCTGCCAGTCATCCTCCGCAAGGCCGTCCTCAATTGAGATAACGGGATATTTCGCGCAGAGATTCTCATACATATCGATAAGCTCGCACGCTGTAAAACGGCAGTTGGAGCCGGGGAACTGGTAGGCCCCCTCGACCGCGAACTGGCTCGCAGCCACGTCAAGGCCGATCGAAATATCCCGTCCCGGTTGATATCCGGCCTCGCTTATCGCAAGCATCAGCGTCTCCAGCACCTCGTCGGGATCGCGGAAATCGCATGAGAAACCGCCCTCGTCTCCCGTCCCCGTAGGCTTTCCCGTGCGCGCCAGGATATCCTTCAGCGCGTGGTAGGTCTCGGTTCCCATATGCAGAGACTCCGCGAATGAGGGAGCTCCATGCGGGATGATGAGAAATTCCTGTATGTTCAGATTGTTATCGGCGTGCACGCCGCCGTTTATAACGTTCATCATCGGCACCGGCATCAGGTCGGCGTTGAGGCCTCCCAGATAACGCCAGAGGGGGACCACAAGGTCGTTCGCCGCTGCGCGCGCCACGGCCAGCGAAACGCCGAGCGTCGCGTTCGCCCCCAGACGAATCTTATGCAGCGTTCCGTCAAGTTCAATCATAGTATTGTCAACGAGCGCCTGTTCAGCGGGGTTTAATCCTTTTAGCGCGGGGGCGATGACCTCGTTTATATTCTTAACCGCGTCAAGGACGCCGCGGCCACGATATCTTCCGTTGTCCTTATCACGCATCTCAAATGCCTCATAGGTGCCGGTGGAAGCTCCGCAGGGCACGCTCGCGCCTCCCATCGTACCTGAGTCGAGCCTGACCTCGACCTCTACAGTCGGAAAACCTCTGGAATCCAATATCTCTCTGGCGTGAATGCTCTCTATACGTGACAACCTGATTTCCCCTTTCCTCTTTCGGACTGACTCCCCTATACCTACCACGGCTTCTCGCCGGAGGCGGCCTCTTTCTCTTCTATAACCGTATAAGCGGGCGCGTTCCTCTTGAGGGCCGTTTCGTCCGCCGTCAGCACTTTGACGGTCAGAATGCGCCGCGGATAGGCGATCTCGACGACATCGTCCTCACGGACCTCGGCGGCGGGTTTGCACTGCCTCTTGTTGACGCGCACCGCGCCGATCTCCGCCATCTCCTGCGCGACCGTCCTGCGCTTTATCAGGCGCGACAGCTTCAGATATTTATCCAGCCTCAAAATCTCACCCCACTTATACTTCAAAAGTATAATGCTTCTGCAGCGTTCGTGCAATAAGTAGCAAAGTTCTCAAACGGCAAGACACCCGGCATGTAAATGACGGGTGTCTCTTTCATATCCTATTCGAGGAAATCTTTCAGCTTCTTGCTGCGGCTCGGATGTCTCAATTTTCTCAGAGCCTTCGCCTCTATCTGCCGTATACGCTCGCGTGTCACGCCGAAACGCCGGCCAACCTCTTCGAGGGTATGGGCGTGGCCGTCCTCAAGACCGAAACGCAGCCTCAATACCTCGCGTTCGCGGTCGGTGAGATCATCTAGCATCTCGTCCAACTGCTCGCGCAGTATTTGGCTCGCGGCGGCCTCTTCTGGGCTCGGCAGATCCTTGTCTTCAAGGAAATCTCCGAGCTGACTGTCTTCTTCTTCACCGATCGGAGTCTCGAGCGATACCGGCTCCTGCGCAATACGCTGTATCTCCTCTACGCGGTCCGAAGGTATCTCCATTCCGGCCGCTATCTCCTCCGCCGTCGGTTCCCGTCCCAACCTCTGGACAAGCTGACGCGAAACACGGATGAGCTTATCGATAGTCTCGACCATATGGACCGGAATGCGTATCGTGCGCGCCTGATCCGCGATCGCGCGCGTTATCGCCTGCCTTATCCACCAGGTCGCGTATGTGCTGAATTTATAGCCCTTATGGTAGTCAAATTTTTCCACTGCGCGGATCAGACCGAGGTTGCCCTCCTGTATCAGGTCAAGGAAGAGCATGCCGCGGCCAATATATTTTTTCGCGATACTGACGACGAGCCTGAGGTTCGCCTCCACCAGCGCGTCCTTGCTGGAGGCGTCTCCCGCCTCCACGCCCTTAGCGAGCATGACCTCGTCTTCCGAAGTGAGAAGCGGAATCTTGCCGATCTCCCGGAGATACATACGCACAGGATCGGAGAGCGGCAGATCCTCCAGATCTCCCATGTCCTCGTTGTTGACCGTCGTCGGCACAAGGGCCTCTCCCTCGGAGGGATCTACCTTCGTCTTTGGCTCGTCGAGGACGTCAACTCCGAGCTCCATCAGATTCATATAAAGATTGTCAAGGATGTCGGCGGTTAGGAAGTCTTTCGGCATCCTCTTTTCGATATCCTCGTATGTTACAAAGCCCTTCTCGCGCCCCTTGTGAAGCAGGTCGCGCACGTTATCTATGTAGGCGCTGTAGTCGGCTCCTTCGGTATCGTCTCCGAGCGGTGATACGGAGCTGTCCTCTTCGGGTTCATCGATCGGCGCTATGACGTCGATCAGATCCGGCTCATCCACCGGCGGCTCCTCGAGGCTGAGCGGGTCGATATCGGCATCGTCCACCGATGATATATCTTCAGCCATAGCCTCATCATTCATGGACACATCCATGGCCTCCGCGCCATCTTCTGTTATAGGGGACGTCTCTTCCGGCATAATTTCTTCTTTTTTACTCTTTGTCTTCTTCATGCCTTTATGCTCCCTCCTTTTAATAATCTTGTATATTTTAAATATTCCTCGTATTCGCTCTCCGAAACCTTACCCTCTTTTATCTTCATGACGAGAGAGGCGAGACGATTCTTCAAATATTTGCGTCTTAGAGTCTCCGTCAGCTTTTCAGCGGTCTCTCCGCTGATCCCCTCCCGGGAGAGAAGGCTGTTTCCGCGGGCGATTATCTGCATTCCGCTCATATCGTTCATCTGCTGCCAGCGTCGCTCCAGCTCCTCCGGATCGTCGCCGCTGAGCAGCGCGAATACGATATTTTGTATCCCCGTATCCTCTATGTAGCACATAAGCTCCTCAGCCCTGTATGCCTCGCGGATTTCCTTTTTGCTCCAGAGCAGGCTGCAAAGCATATATTCAAGGTCGTCCGCGTAATTCTGCTCGGGAAGAATAAAATCCTCTTCCTCCTGCTCCCGTCTGTTCCTGGAGGGAGCCTCCGGCCTTTGGCGTTTTCGCTCCTCCAGCATACTTTGTACCTCGTGGGGAAATACACCCAGTATATTTCCCAGTTCGTCCAAATAGGGCATCACATCAAAGATCGAAAGCGACGCGAGACCGTCAAGCAGATCCCTGCGCGCCTCCGGCGCCTGCACCGGATCTTTCAGCGCCTCGCTTCGCAAGTGCGCGTGAAAAAGAGGCAGAGGCAGCGCCTCCGTGATAGCCCCTTCAAAAAGCTCGGGACCTCCGGGCTGCAGCAGTATCTCGTCGGGGTCCTTGCCGCCTTTCCAGATAACGCGCTTCGCTACGACCCCCTCCGCGTGAAGAGTGTACATAGCGCGCAGCGCCGCCTCCTGTCCGGCGGAGTCTGAATCATAGCAGATATAGCACAATCCTGTCATGCGTTTTATTAGCGAAGCCTGCTCCTGGGTAAGCGCCGTTCCCAGAGAGGCCACCGTGTTTGTATATCCAAAGAGGTGCGCGCGTATCGCGTCAAGGTATCCCTCGGTCAATATCGCGTGCCCCTTAGCATTCATCGAAGTCTTCGCCTTATCGAGCAGATAAAGGTTATGTCTCTTATTAAAGAGCCTGCTCTCCGGGCTGTTGAGATATTTTGCTCCCTCTCCGTCAATCATCCTGCCGCCGAAGCCGATCAGGCGTCCGGTTATATTGTATATTGGGAAGATCACCCTCCCGCGGAATCGGTCATAGCATCCTCCGTCGCGTCCCTCGCCGGCGAGGCCGCTTTCGAGTATCTGCGCGGAGGTGAAACCCTTCTTCTGGAGCCTGCGAACCAGCATATCCCAGGAGTTCGGGGCCCAGCCTATTTCAAAGCGGCGGCACACATCGAGAGGAAGGGAACGCCTCTCAAGATATTTTCTCGCCGGCTCTCCGCCGGCGTCCGTCAGTGATTCTAAAAAAAAGTCGAGCGCCGTAAGATTTATATCCCTGTTCACACGCTGCGCCGCAAAATTCTGCTGTCCTCTCGACAGCGTAACGCCGGCCCTTTCGGCAAGCCTCTCAAGGGCTTCGCGAAATTCAAGGTGTTCCGTCTCCATAATAAAGGAGAAGATATCTCCTCCCTTTCCACAGCCAAAACAGTGATAGGTCTGGCGTTCCGGCGAGACGCTGAAAGAGGGCGTCTTCTCATTATGAAAGGGACAGCATCCCCAGAAGGTACGCCCGTTTCTCTTGAGTTTCACATACTCAGATACGATCTCAACGATGTCGAGCCTTGATTTTATTTCACGAACATCGTCAGATGCCATAGACTGCCTCCTCTTCGCAAAGAACTGAACTTTCGCCTCAGCGTCAACGCTTCGTAATGTATATCCCGCAGGCGAACGGCGGCATTTCACCGCTGTCTGCGAAACCGTTTACCAGCGCCGCATGGATATTGATATGCGGAGCCTCATTAAGAAGATTAGAGGGAGAGCTGTAACTCTCCCTCTAATTTATATTATCACAGGTTTTGCTCTGTTTATCGCCTTACAGTGCAAATAGAGGGGCAAGAACGGTGGCGACCACGGACATCAGCTTGATGAGGATGTTGAGGCTCGGACCCGCCGTAT
>NZ_JAJBUX010000027.1 GCF_020860125.1 Cloacibacillus sp.
GTGGCGTAAGACGCGGGATGTTCGTCCGGTCCCATGCCGAACCCGGCAGTTAAGCCTCTCATCGCCGATGGTACTACGGAGGGTATCCGTGGGATGGCCAGGGAGCCAAATCAATGCTTTTCTGATTTGTGCGAGGTCGGCTAGTTTGTCCACCATGGCCAGGGAGCCAAAAGGCCGGTTCTGCCTTTTGTGCGAGGTCGGCTAGTTTGTCCACCATGGCCAGGGAGCAAAATCAGTGCTTTTCTGATTTGTGCTAGGTCGGCTAGTTTGTCTGTTAGAGTAGGTCGCCGCTGGAATTAATTTGAAGAACGGCCCTGAGGGTAATCCTCAGGGCTGTTTTTGTGTCAATCATTATGTGTGAGAGGAAAATAGCGTTTTTTAGTGTGGAATGTTTTTTCTTTCTGCGTTTTGTCATTTCTCTTTAAAGACGCTTTCCTATATCAAATTCTTTCGGATTTTTTCCTCCGATGTCCCTATTATGGGAGAGCAGAGGGGCAAGTTCAACTAAGACGTTTTATCGAATGGTATTAAAGAATAATACCGCCGCAGCGGTTTTTTGTAAAAAATGACTTCGCTATCTCTTGTCTCTCATAAACTCCGAAAGCTTTTTCAGGTCACGGACATAGGATAGGACCTTTATCTTTTCCTCCATTGCCAGCTCGGCTACCGCCGTGAAAATCTCCCGCGTGATGCCGTTTGCCGCCGCGATATCGCCGCTGTCATCCGTATACTTAAGAAAAGGGCACTCTATCTGCCTCTCTTCCCTTATATCTTTTTTATTATCTTCGCCAATCAGCGAAACGAGAGAGACCTCAAGCGCTGCTGCGATCTTCTCCAAAGTTTTCAGAGATGGGCGTTTCTTCCCGTTTTCGATCTCGGAGATATAACTTACCGAGAGATCGACCCTTTCCGCGAGGTTTTCCTGTGTCAGCCCCTGGGCTATCCGGTACTTTTGAATCTTCCACATTAGACAAGCCCCTTTCTTCTACCAATTTACTTAGAAAAGAGCTAAATTACTATTATCAATAATCGAAATATCATTAATATTGAGCGAAAATATTAAAACTATATTGACTTTAAGCGAATATACATCTACTATAACCGAAGAAGAGACGAATGTAATCCATAAAATACGAAGGTACATCTATGCGGTTTTGGTGTATTTAGATGTTTTGTTGTCTTAATTCATAATGAGTTTTTAAGTGTTCAATATCCGCAAAATAGGAACGAATAATAAACAGCGGCATCAGGTATATGCGAAAAAACGGAACAAACCGGCTGCCGGTACGCAATATTGAGAGGGGAGAGACTGTGAAGCAGAGGGCGTTATATATAACTTTTTTCATATCGCTCGCCATATCCGCGGGCCTGTTCTTTTTTCTTGCAGAGAGCATGGCCGTGTTGTGGCCGCGTTAATGAACTTAAAAGGTTGGAAGTCTATTTTATCTTTGCGAGGGAGGGGAAGATAAAAGGTTTTTTATCATGAGGGTTTTGTAACGGCAAAGAAGGGGTAACAAAACAAAGAAAGGGGAAATATGAGAATGACGAAGTTAAGAAAGTACGGAATAATTTTTCTTGTGTTGCTGATGGCGCTGATGTGTGCGCCGATGGCTATGGCGGCGGATACGGAAGCTCCCGAATGGTTGAGCAACGCTTTTAAAAATGGGGGAAAATTAGCCTTATCGGAAGACGTTTCTTTTGATAAAGGGCAGTTGACCTTATCGGCAGATATACCGCTTGACCTTGACTTGAACGGACATAGTATTGAGTGGACCGCAAGTGGCGATTTAGCTGGTGATAACAGATTTGCGATAGTAGTAAAAGAAGGAAACACACTTAATATTTCCGACACGAGTGCGGAAAAAAAAGGAGCTATCATAGCTAAAAAGGGTACTTTTGTAAAACATAACGACGGAGCCAGGGCCATAGCGAACTATGGCACGGTAAACATCAGCGGCGGTCTCATCGAGGGCGAGTATTCCGCTATGTATCTCTACGCCAATTCTAATCCAAGCAGTGGAGATTCAAATGTAGTTGCCATTATGGATGGCGGCGAACTGCGAGCTGAAACATACGCGTTGGTCGTGTTTGGCAAAACTGCATCTTTCACCCTGAATAATGGTACGATAGAGGCAACCTCTGGAGACGGCTGTGCTATTTCTGGTAACAGCAGCAATACGTCGACCGTAAATCATGGTGGAACTGAGATAACAATCAACGATGGCGAAATTATTGGCGGAACCAAGGCAGAAGGAGCGGGAATCTATCATCCTCAGTCTGGGATGCTCTATATTTACGGTGGGAAAATATCGGGATACGACGGTATTCAGATGAAAGCCGGCACTCTTGTGATGGAAGGCGGAAGTATAGAGGCGACTGGAGATGCTGTAGAACAGCCGTATACGAAAGAGGGAGACGGTACTCATGCTACCGGGTCCGCGCTTTCTTTGCTTTCACAGGGAGCGGCAGACTCGTCGTATAAAGGAGATATTGAGGCTACGATTTCTGGCAATTCGGAGCTTAAGAGCGGCAATAATTATGCTGTTGTAGAGGCCTTTGCTAACGAAGGTACTGCCCTAAAAGTTAAGGGACTTACCATAGCGGGTGGAGTATTTATCGGAGGCAAAGATGCACTCAAAATAGATAACTTAAAAGAGAACATCAGCGTTATCGGTGGCACCTACAGCAGTGATCCTAGAGATTACGTCAGAGAGCCCTATGTTGTAAAGCCAACGGAAAATACGTATACCGTGGTCTTAGCCGGCGTCGTTGTCACTCCGGACACCGCGGAACTTGTACTTGACTTTGCATCGGGGGCAAAATTGACGGCTTCCAGCGATATTACTGAAGATTTCGAGTGGGTTTCGGAAAACGAAAGCGTCGTGACTGTTGACGGTAACGGCAATATCACCGCCGTAGGAGCGGGTACGGCCAATGTAACGGCGACCGGCGTTATAAGCGAGTCTGTCAATAAGTGCGTGGTTACGGTACGCAAAGCGGCCCCCGTAAGCGTGACCCCAGCCAATATGGAATTGAAGATCGGTGAAACCGGCAAAGTAGAAGCCAAATATGACGCAAAAGACAGCGTATCTTGGAGCAGCAGCAATCAAGCTGTCGCCACTGTCAAAGACGGCACAGTGACGGCCGGCAAAAAAGCGGGAGTTGCTATCATTACTGCCAAGGGACTGTATACCTCCGCGGCCTGTACGCTGACGGTCATTGATCCGGTTACCCCTGATCCGACTCCGACTCCGGCCCCCATCGACCCTGGTACCGTAGGGAAAGATAAAAACCCCGTCAACAACGAAAAAGACAAGCCTGAAAACGTAGAGGCGGCGACACCGGCCATTAAGGAAGCGACGGAGGACGCGAAAGACGAGATCGCTAATACGACGAATATCAAAAAAGAAAATCTCGTCGCCACCGCCAACGGCACGCTCACGATCAGCCCAGTGCTCGCCAAGAGCGCGCTTGAAGAGGTGATGTCCGCTGACAAGGAAGTTGCGCCGAAAAACGTGGTCCTGCTTCCAATCGTATCCACTACCGTAAAAGCGAAGAATGTCGCAGCGATGGCATTTTCGATGACCGGCGCGCAGCTGGGCGCTGAAGAAGGCACTGTCGCGGGAGACGTGAAGATAATCAAGGTACTGGCAGACGGCAAAGGCGCACAGTTCGGCTACGCTTCGTCGGCGGCTGGATATCAGGACGAGACATTCACACTCAAGGACGCGAACGACAAGACACTCGCCCTGACGGATAAGGTCGTAAAGACCTCGGACTATAAGCTGATAATCTTTGTGGCCGACGGCGGAAAATTTGACCTGGACAAGACCCCGGGCAACGTAGTCGACCCGATAGCGGTAGCCACCAACAAGGCGACACCGGCTCCGACCCCGCACAGCAGTTCCAGCGGCTGTAACGCGGGATTCGCGGGACTTCTTCTGCTTGTCGCGGTTCCCTTTATTTACCGCAGGAAGAGGTAATGTAACGGACGCGAAGGACGATGTAACTAAGAGGCAATAGCACAAGAAACAGGCCGCCGGAGGGGTTTTCTCTCCGGCGGCTTTGTTTATGCCGTTACATATTTTTGTATTGCCGTTACCTTTGCGTAACCCAGACGAAAAGCATCCGTAACTTTGTGGTGGTTAAATTAAGCCAACACATTGAAAGGATGATTTTAATGATTAATTTATCGGATCAAATTGGAAAAGCCTGGAAGTTCGCGCTGCTGCTTATCGTCGTGACCGCGGTCTTTGCCGCCGTGGCGTCGCACGCGGCAGGTAAGGAGCTTATCGTCTATACGGCGCTGGAGAACGAGCAGATCAATAAGTACCTTGCCACCTTTAAGGAGGCGAATCCCGATATAGATGTGAAGATAGTCCGCGACTCTACGGGCATTATCACGGCGAAGCTGCTCGCCGAGGGCGCGAATACGCCCGCTGATGTTGTCTGGGGCACGGCGGCCTCCAGCCTCCTCGTACTTGAAAAGAGAGGCCTTATTGAACCCTACGCGCCGAAGGGGCTTAACCGCGTTGAAAAGATGCTGAAGGATACGGCGAATCCGCCGGCATGGGTCGGCATCGATGCCTGGGAGTGCGCGATCGTGGTGAACACCGCCGAGGCGAAGGCCCAGGGGCTGCCCGCGATAAAGTCGTACAAGGACCTTCTCCGCCCCGAATTTAAGGGAAAGATCGTCATGAGCAATCCCAACTCATCGGGCACCGGCTTTCTCGCCGTCTCGGGAATTCTCCAGCTGATGGGCGAGAAGGCGGGTTTTGAGTATCTCGACAAGCTCCATGAAAATATCGCGCTCTATACGCATTCCGGCTCCGCGCCCGCTAAAAAGGCCGCCTCGGGTGAGTTCCCCGTCGGTATCTCCTACGGCTACGCCGGTGTGAACCAGAAGAAGAAGGGCGCTCCCGTGGAGGTAGTATTCCCCGTGGAGGGTAGCGGCTGGGACGTCGAGGCCAACGCGCTGATCAAGAAGAAGAGTATCAAGCCCGAGGCGAAGAAGTTCCTTGACTGGGCCATCTCTGACAGGGCGATCAACGCGCTGAAGGACGACTACGCGATCACGGCGGTGAAGGTTGGCAGCGCGATCCCCGAGGGTTATTCAAAGGACCCGCTCTCGCAGCTCGTGAAGAAGAACGACCTGCGCTGGGCCGCCCAGAACCGCGACCGTCTGCTGAAAGAGTGGGCCTCCCGTTACGAGGGCAAGACGGAAGCGAAGTAGGGGAACATCGATGACGACTCTCCGGGCGATAAATATTACCAAGAGATTTAAAGGCATGACGGCTCTCGACAGGGTGAGCTTCGAGATACGCGACGGAGAGTTCGTCTGCATATTAGGCCCCTCCGGCTGTGGCAAGAGCACGCTGCTGCGTTCGCTCGCCGGGCTGGAGGCCATAGATGAGGGAAGTATAGAGATCGGGGGGCGCGATGTGACCTGCGCGCCCCCTTCGGAAAGAAACTTCGGAATAGTCTTTCAGTCTTACGCCCTCTTTCCGAATCTAAATGTTGAGGAGAATATCGCCTACGGCCTTTGGAATAAGGGGCTCTCCAAAGATGAGGCCGCGGAGCGCGTCGCCGGTATAATTGAGACCACGGGGCTCGGCTGTCACAGCAAGAAGTATCCCCAGCAGCTTTCGGGCGGGCAGCAGCAGAGGGTCGCCATCTGCCGCGCGCTGGTGCTGAACCCGGAGTTTTTGCTCCTCGACGAGCCTCTGTCGGCGCTTGACGCGAAGGTGCGTCTCAAGCTCCGCAAGGAGATCCGCCAGATTCAGCAGCGTTTCGCGATCACGACGATCATGGTCACGCACGACCAGGAGGAGGCCCTTTCGATGGCCGACCGCATCATCGTTATGAACGAGGGGCGCATCGAACAGATGGACACGCCGCAGGCGCTCTATGACGCTCCCGTCAACGGCTTCGTCGCCGACTTCGTCGGCACGGCGAATTTTGTCGGCGCGGACAGGGCGATCCGCCCCGAGAGCCTCTGTCTCAGCAAATCGCTGTCGGACAACACGATCCAGGCCGAGGTCTGCGATGTGGAGTACCGCGGGGCCTTTTACCGCATAGAGGTGGATACGCATGTGGGGCATCTGATGGTAGATATCCCCTCGCAACAGAGCGACGCGAAGGTTTTACGGCTCGGCAGCCGCCTCTATATAGATATTCCGCAGGATAAGGTCATAATGCTCAAGAGCGCCTAACGATGAGAAAGATAAAAAACGCCAACAGATCCGAGACCGCGCTTCTCGCGATAAATTTATGTCTGCTCTTTACAGCCGTCGCCGCGCCGATGGCTGTTCTTTTTGCGAAGGCCTTCACCGATTTTGACGGGGCCTATATCGGGTTCGCGAACTTCCGTGAATATTTTTCCTCGCCTCACCTCGTTGGGGCGCTATGGAATTCGCTGGAGATATCGACGGCGGTCTCGCTTCTGTCGCTGCTGCTCGCTTTTACCTACGCCTACGCTCTGACGCGCGCGGCTGTCCCCGCGAAGGGACTATTTAAGTTTCTCGCGCTGCTGCCGCTCTGCGCGCCGACGATGATGTTCGGCATCGCGCTGATCTACCTGATCGGCAATAAAGGGGTCGTCACGATGATGGGGCTGAAGCTGCCGCTCTACGGGCCGCTGGGGATAATCATATCAGAGGTGGTCTACACCTTCCCGCAGGCCTTTCTGATCCTCTATATCACGCTCTCTTATACCGACAACCGCCTTTATGAGGCGGCGCGCGCGATGGGGACGCGGCCTATGCGGATATTGCGCACGATCACGCTGCCGGGGGCGAAGTTCGGCCTTGTCAGCGCCTTTCTCGTCGCCTTCAGCCTCTGTTTCTCCGACTTCGGCGCGCCAAAGGTGGTAGGGGGTAATTACAGCGTGCTGGCCACCGATATCTATAAGCAGGTGATCGGACAGCAGAATTTTGGGATGGGCTCGGTCGTCGGGCTGCTGCTGATGATCCCCGCGGTGGTAATGTTCGTCACCGAACGTCTCACGGCGAGCGAGAACAGCGTCACGGTCAGCTCGCGCAGCATCGCCTACCGCGTGATCCCCTCGCGGGGACGCGACGCGGCGCTTACGGTCTTCTGCACCGCCGTCGCGGGGTTTATCCTCGTACTCTTCGGCGCGGTGCTCGCCGCTTCGCTGATAAGGGCCTGGCCCTATAATATGGCGCTGACCTTCGAGCACTTTACGGTAGACAGTCCCGCGACGGGAGGCATCAGCTCCTTTTTTAACAGCCTTGTCACCGCTTTGCTGACGGCGCTCTGCGGTACGGTATTTGTATTCATGAACGCCTGGCTGGTGGAGAAGAGCACCGCGAACCGGCTGCTGCGGCAGGCAGACAATCTCTTTTCTCTGATACCGCTGGCGCTGCCGGGGCTCTCAATAGGCCTGGCCTTCATCTTCTTTTTCAATATGGAGGGCAACCCGCTGAATTTCATCTACGGTACGGCGGCGGTGCTGGTGCTCGCGAACATCGTCCATTTTTATTCGGTTCCCTATGTTACGGCCTCTTCGGCGCTGAAAAAGCTCGACCGCGAGATAGAGGCGGTCGCCGCCTCGATGGCCGTGCCGTCATACAGGACGCTCTTTAAGGTCACGGTGCCGATGTGCCGCGCCGCGATCTTTGAGACGGCGCTCTATTTTTTTGTCAACGCGATGGTTACGATATCCGCGGTGGTTTTTCTATATCCCGCGGACTTTAAGCTCGCCTCGGTGGCGATCGTCAATATGGAGGACGCGGGGGATATCGCGCCCGCCGCGGCGCTCTCCGTCCTCGTCATTCTCGTCAACGTGGCGGCGAAATTACTTTACGAATATATCTTTGTGATGAAAAGGAGCGGCAACAGATGACAAACTGCGGAAAAATCAAATGCGTGATCCTTGACTGGGCCGGTACGACGGTGGATTTTGGCTCGATGGCCCCGCTTAAGGTCTTTTCGGAGATCTTTGAGCAGCGCGGCCTGCGCCTCGAGATGGATGAGCTGCGCGCGCCGATGGGGATGCCGAAGCTCGAGCATATTCGCGAACTGCTCAAAATGGAGCGCCCGGCGCGGCTATTCAGGGAGAAATATGGACGCGCGCCGATAGACGACGACGCTCTGGGGATCTACGCCGCCTTTGAACCGGCGCTCATGAATATACTCCACAACTTCTCCGAGCCGATAGAGGGGGCCTGCGCCGCGGTGCGGGAGCTCCGTGAGGCTGGAATAAAGATCGGTTCCACCACCGGCTATACGAGAGAGATGATGGATGTCATCGAGCCGCTCGCGAAGGCGGCGGGCTACGCGCCGGACTGCGTCGTGACGCCCGACGAGGTCGCCGGTGGGCGGCCGGCGCCGTGGATGATATTCAAGAATATGGAACGTCTCGGCGTTTATCCCCCCTGTTCGGTGGTAAAGGCGGGGGATACGGCGGCGGATATCCGCGAAGGCAAAAACGCCGGTGTGATCAGCATCGGCATCTTAAAGGGAAGCAGCGAACTGGGCCTTACGGCTTCGGAGTTCGGGGCGCTCTCCGCGGAGGAGATCGAGGACAGAAAACAGGCCGCGCGGGAGCGTTTTTACCTCGCGGGGGCCGACTATGTGCTGGAGAGTATCAAAGAGCTTCCGGCTTTTGTAAAGGAGATCGGTAAGGATGAATGAAAATAGATATCTGCTGCTGACGCCGGGGCCGCTTACGACCACCGCCGCCGTCAAGGAGGCGATGCTTCGCGACTGGTGCACCTGGGACAGGGATTATAACGACGTCGTAGAGGATCTGCGGCGCGGGCTGGTGGAGATGGCGCTGCGCGACCGCGCCGAACGCGCCAATTATACCTCCGTGCTGATGCAGGGCAGCGGCACCTTTGCCGTGGAGTCGGTGATCGGCAGTGTGATTCCGCGGGGCGGCAAACTGGCGGTGCTCTCGAACGGCGCATACGGCAGGAGGATAGCGGAGATCGCGGGAATCTTGAAGATATCCGCCGTCGAGCTGCGTTTTGACGAATGCGAGCGCCCCGACGCGGCGATGCTGGCCGATATGCTGGTGGACGATCCGGCGGTGACGCATGTCGCGGTGGTTCACTGCGAGACCACGACCGGTATCCTGAACGACATCGAGAGCGTTGGCCGCGTCGCGAAGAGCTGCGGCAAAAAGTTTATCGTTGACGCGATGAGCAGCTTCGGAGGCATTTCTCTCTATATGGACGACCTTGACATAGATTTTCTGATCAGCAGTGCCAATAAGTGCATAGAGGGCGTACCCGGCTTCGCCTTCGTCATCGCGAAGCGCGCGGAGCTGGCCGCATGCGGGGGACGCGCCCGCTCCCTTTCACTTGACCTCTACAGCCAGTGGAAGACGATGGAGGAGCACCGCGGCAAGTGGCGTTTTACCTCGCCGACGCACGTCGTCGCCGCCTTCGCGGAGGCGATGCGTGAACTCAAAGAGGAGGGCGGCGTCGTCGCGCGCAATATGCGCTATACCGCCAACCGTGACATGCTCATCCGCGGAATGGATGAGCTGGGTTTCCGGGCGCTTCTTCCCGATGAGCTGCGCTCGCCGGTGATAACCTCTTTCCTCTATCCGGAGGGAGTCGGTTTTGATTTTACTGATTTCTATGAGTCCCTTAAACGGGACGGTTATGTGATCTATCCCGGAAAGCTCTCCGAGCGCGACACCTTCCGCATCGGAAACATCGGGGATATCCGGGAGGAGCAGATAACGGGACTTCTCGCCGCCGTCGAAAGGTACGTCAAGCGGCTGGAAAATGAAGCCCCGTCTCTCTGCGCTTAGCGGCCGACCAAAAGCAGCATCAGGTCGTTGACGTTGGTACCGGTTGGCCCGGTGACGATCAGCGAACCGTCTATTTCCAGGGCGCGGTTTGAATCATTATCCGCCAGCAGCGCCGCGGGGTTCGCGCCCCTTTTTGATATAAGGTCCCATGTCGAGCCGTCGGTCATCCCCCCGGCGGCCTCGGTGGGGCCGTCTGTGCCGTCGGAGCCGCAGGAGACAAAAACCATCCCCTCGACGCCGGCGAGATATTTCGCCATTATCAGCGCCAGCTCCTGATTGCGCCCGCCAAGCCCCTTGCCTTTAAGGCGCACGGTGGGCTCGCCGCCGAATATGAGGGCGCAGGGACGGCG
The DNA here is from genome assembly GCF_020860125.1 of Cloacibacillus sp. Taxonomy (NCBI): domain Bacteria; kingdom Thermotogati; phylum Synergistota; class Synergistia; order Synergistales; family Synergistaceae; genus Cloacibacillus; species Cloacibacillus sp. The sequence continues at coordinate 10,135 of NZ_JAJBUX010000027.1, forward strand.
ATAGGGCGAGTCCAGCGCGCCGGCGAGCTTCGATGCGCCGTATATCCGCTTTGCAAGCTCCTCAATATCCCCGTCGACGGCGTCGTCGATGATATAGGCATTATAGCCTAGCTCTTCCGCGCGCCGCGCCGCGGCTTCGCAGAGGATACGCACGTTGGCGGCCATCACCGTCGTCACGTTTGGCGTGTCGACAGGCTTCTGTCCTTCGATTACCTTATCGTCTATGCCGAGTGAATATTTATCGTTTATATGGCGTATATCCTCCGCGCGCGCCGGGTTGGGGGCGGCGGGGCCGGAGGCTATCGAGCCGAGGTCGTCGCCGAGCACGTCGGAGAGGACGATCTGATAGATTTTCGACGGCGCGCAGTGCCTGGCGAAACGTCCGCCTTTGACGGCGGAGAAGAGCTTCCGAATGGTGTTTATCTCCTGTATGTCCGCGCCGCAGGCGAGCAGTCTGCCGTTCAGCCCGCGCATGTATTCGAGCGTCACGCCCGGCAGCAGGGATTCAAAGAGAGCGGAGCCGCCGCCGGAAACTAGAAAAAGTACCGCACGTCCTTCGCTCTCTCTTTTAGTCAGCTCCAATGCTGCCTTCGCCGCCTCAAGACCATTTTCGTCAAGGATCGGATGACCGGCTTCGTATATCGAAAGGTTGGCGATCGGTCCTTCCGAATGTCCGTATTTCGTAATGACTGCCCCGCAGGCTATCCGTTCGCCAAGCTCGTCGCGGGCCGCCTTCGCCATCCTCCAGGCCGCCTTGCCAATGGCGACGAGAACGAGCTCCTCCGCGGGCCTCATCTCACGCAGAGCCCTGCGAACCGCCTCTTCGGGCATCGCCTCCCGCAGCGCGGCTGTATAGATTTTCTCGGCGTCTTTTCTAAGCGTGGAATTTGTAATGTTGACCAACCCCGTTCATATTGATTGAAAGATAGACTAACAGCAGGATATCACAAAAAGGAAAAAATTTCAGTGGCGTATGTGCGTAATGCCGTGGCAAACACAGATTTTTTTCGGGAGGGGAAAGAGAGATAAATAGCGGTTTAGCTTTTGAATTTGCCCTTGAAGGCGCCCTCTCTGAGGGAGCTCCCCGCAAAGCGGG
>NZ_JAJBUX010000028.1 GCF_020860125.1 Cloacibacillus sp.
GTCCTAAGAATAATTATTGTGTAGCTGTTCCTAATAAATGGTAATGTTTTCCGTTATACGAAATATAAATATTGTAGGAGGAAAAAATTATGGCACATAAGTATTCATTAGCGCATCTTACCGTTCTCGGCTGGTCCCCCGTGGAGATGGCCTACAATGCCGCCCTCATCGGCTACGATTATATCAGCATCCGCAACATCAACATGGGCGTCAAGGGCGAGCGGGATTTCAGCATCCCCATCGGCGGCGAGCGTTACAAGGCGCTCAAAGAGGCTGTCGATGAGACGGGGATCGCGATACACGACATCGAGCTCGCGCGCGTTGTTGACGGCGTCGACGTGAAGAGCTACGAGCAGGCCTTTGAATCCGGCGCCTCGCTTGGCGCGAAAGGCGTCATCAGCAGCGTCTGGACCGGCAACAAGGACTATTATACGGAACAGTTCGCGGCGCTCTGCGATCTCGCGGCGCAGTACGGGCTGAAGGTGAATCTCGAATTCGTCACCTGGGCCAGTGTATGGAATCTCGACGGCGCGCTTGAGCTGCTCAACACGGTGAAGCGCCCGAACGCGCGCCTGATGGTGGATACGCTCCACACCTGGCGTTCAAAGGTCTCCGTCGCCGAACTCGCCGCCTGCCCGAAGGAGCTCTTCGACATGGCCCACATCTGCGACGGCCCCGCGGAGATCCCAGCGCGCGACGACAAGGAGGCGCTCATCTACACCGGACGCGACGCCCGCTATTATGTCGGCGAGGGCGCGATAAACATCGCCGATATGGTGAAGGCGATGCGTCCCGACACGGTGCTTTCCATCGAACTGCCGCACCTTGCGCGCGTCGAGAAGTACGGCTACACGGAGCACGCGCGCCGCTGCCTCGTCACCGCGAAGGAATATCTGAAGAATAACGGCGCCGAATAGGCGCTGTGGGTCCGCGCGGATGAAGCGCCTCTTTTTTGTCGTACTGCTGCTTGGCTTTATGCTGAGCAACCTGATGCGGATATCAGGGTGGTGGTGCTTCCTCCGCTCGGCGAATCGCTGGGGCTCTCCGCCTCGACGATCGGCTTTCTCTCCAGCCTCTTCTTTTACACTTACGGCCTCAGCTTCGGTCTATGGGGCATGCTCATCGACCGGCGCGGGGCCTTTCGCTGCTGCGGCGCGGCGCTGCTCATCGCCGCCTGCGGCTCCTTTATAATGATGTTTTCCGGCACGGCCTTCGCCGTCGGGCTTGGGCGCGCCCTCTGCGGCCTCGGCCTCTCAAGCGCCTTTACCGGGATACTCACATACTGCGCCGTGAGCTTTCCGCAGAAAGACTACGGCGGTTATGTCGGCCTTTCGATGGTCGTCGGCCATTCGGGGACGATCATCGCCGTCGCGCCGCTGGGCTTCGCGATGGAGCTGATCGGCTCGCGCGGCGTCTTTTGCCTGCTCGGCCTCTTTGCCTCGGCGCTCGGCGCCTCGCTGCTCTATTTCCGCAGGCTCGACCCGCAGCCGCAGCCGCGCCCCGGCGAGGGCGCCGTAAATCCGGCGGCGGTCTTTCGCGAGCTTTGGGCGGTCCTAAAAAATATTTGGCGAAAATTCCCCCTGCGCGTGGTGATGTACACCTGGGGCATCTCCGCCGCCGCTAGTGCCGCATTGCAGGGACTGTGGGCGGTCGCCTGGCTCCAGAGCTCCGCGGGGATGGCGCGGGATACCGCCTACCTCTGCGCGACCTGGATAAGCTTTGGGATGGTCGCCGGTCCCGCCTTCGGCGGCTGGCTCGTCAAGCGGTGCCGCGATGAAAAACGGAGTTTCTTCACCGTCTGCCTGCTGACGCAGGCGAGCTGGGTCTTTTGGCTCTTGCTTTCCCTCTTTTCAAATTCTCCGCTGCTTTTCGGGGCGGCGGGATTTATGATCGGCTTTTTCAACGGCTGCGGCTATGTCTTTATGGGTAACGCGGTGCGCGCCCTTGTGCCGCTGAACCAGAACGGCGGCACCGTCGGCGTGATAAACATGTTCCTCTACCTTATGGTGATCGTCTTCCAGTGGGGCACAGGGGTCTGCCTCGACCTCTTCAAGGCCCCAACGGGGGGCTATACCACTATGGGTTTCTTCTCCGGTTTTTTCCTGATCGTACTTCTCCAGGGCTGGGCCTTCAGGCTGATAACGAAGGTGAGTTCTTTTAAGGCTGCGTAAAGAGGGGCGGTATTGTATAATATTTAATACAACGCTTACACCTGTATTGAAAGCAGCCGGTTTTAAAGGGATACAGCTTTGATCGAAAATTGGAACACGGAGGGGGCGGATTATTTGTACAGGCCGGATGAGGCGGACGTTGCCAAAAAGAAGTCCGAGAGTCTTTCAAACTATGTCTATGAGGCGATAAAAAAGAAGATAATCAACGGCGAGCTTGCCCCCGGTAACTCTCTCATGGACAGGGCTCTCGCCGCGGAGATGGGAGTCAGCCGCACGCCTATACGCGACGCGCTCAAGCGCCTCTCTCAGGAGGGCTGGGTGTTGTGGCGCGAACATAAGGGGATAGTAGTCTCCGAGGTAAATTCCGACGACGAATATCAGCTTTTTTTGCTGCGCGAGATGATCGAACCCTTCATTGTGCGAAAGATAATCACGACAAAGCGTCCTCAGGTGCTGGCGGGGCAGCTCGTGGTCATCGCCGACGAGATGGAGAGTGTGAAGGATAACCCCGTTGAATTTATGAAGAAGGATATGCAGTTCCACACGGCGATCATTGAATTTCTCGGCGTTACAAAGCTGGGGCCGCTGTGGGAAAAGATATGCGACGACATGACGCGTCTGGTCGTACAGTCTGTGCGTAAACGCCGCCCTCCCGACGAGATAATGGAGGAGCATAGGATACTGATAGAATCCTTCTGGCGGGCCGACCTTGAGACGGCGCTTGAGTGTATCGGCAGGCACTGCCGGCTTATAGTTGAGATATATCATAATGAAGCATAACTAGAGATATAAGTTAAAAATGCCAATATTTTGCATAGGGCTGCGGAGAGTTGCCTCTCCGCGGCCCTATGTATTTATATTTAGCATTTATCATATAAATAAAAATTTTTTTAATAAATATTGGTATTTTTTATAAAACAAATCACTTAGAAAAATACAAAACAGAGCATTGTTTTTTTCATTAATTGAAATATATTTTAAAGTAAAATGCCTTGACAACGTAATAACTACCCTTTATCTTATACTAAAATTCCAGTATTTGATTTTTAATTCCGTTTTGCGGAATAATTTGTATTATTATTAGAACCAAAAATTAAAATGACGATAACAAGACCGGCGAAATAGTTTACCGGAAAGCTTTTTAAGGAGGAACTGTAATGGCGAGAAAATATTCGATCGCGCATCTTACCTGGCTTCCATGGACTCCCGCGGAGATGATCTATAATACCCATCTGCTCGACTATGACTATGTGAGCCTGCGCACCATAAGCCAGGGGCTGCCGGGAGAGGTAAACCACGACATATCCAACGGCAGCGAGCTTTTCAAACTTACAGAGCAGGCGCTCAAAGACACTGGGATGCGGATCAATGATATAGAGCTTGCGAAAATCGACGAAAATACGACGGAGATAAAAAAATACGAACCGCACCTTGAAGCGGCCGCGAAGCTCGGCGTGAAAAATGTGATAACCAACATCTGGACGCCGGATAAGGCTTTTTATACGGAAAAGTTCGGCGAGCTGTGCGATCTGGCGGCGAAGTATGGCATGTCCGTGAATCTTGAGTTCGTCACCTGGGCGGAGGTCAAAGACCTTAAGAGCGCCAGAGAGCTTCTCGCGGCGGTCAAAAGGGAGAACGCCCTCATACTTCTCGATACCCTGCACTTCTACCGCTCGCGCGTAACGCCGGCGGAGCTGAAAGATACCCCCAAAGAGCTTTTTAAGACCGTTCATATCTGCGACGCCGGCAGGGAGATCCCGACTGATAAGGAGAGCCTCGTTCACACAGGACGGGCGGAGCGTCTCTATGTCGGCGAGGGCGCGATAGATATCGCCGGTATTGTGAAAAATCTCAACGACGACGTCGTCCTCTGCGTGGAGATGCCGCACGTTAAGAGGGTGGCCCGGATAGGCGCTGTGGAGCACGCGCGCCGGACGCTGGAGACGGCGAAAGAATATTTCAAAGCGCACGGAATAGAATAAAAATCTGTCAAAAAAGGGGAGGTGAAATGGATGATTCTTGAAGGAAAAAAGGCGGTCATAAGCGGCGGCAACGCGGGAATAGGGAGAGCCATCACGCTCGCCTACGCAAAAGAGGGCGCGGATGTCGCGATATACGGGCGCAATGAGGAAAAGAACGCCGCCGTCGCGGCGGAGGCGGAAGCCCTGGGCGTAAAGGCCTATCCGATCCGCTGCGACGTCTCAAAGCCGGAAGAGGTCGCGTCGGCGGTGAAGCGCTCCGCGGAGCTGCTTGGCAGGATAGACATACTCGCGAATGTCGCGGGGATATCTCCGAAAAAGCCCGGGGGGTTCAAAATACCCTTTTATGAGCTGGAGATCGACACCTGGCGCGAGGTGATGGCGGTCAATCTGGACTCCGTATTTTACGTCTCCCGTCTCGTCAGCCGCTATATGATCGAGCAGCGGTATGGGAAGATAATCAATATGTCCTCGATAGTCGGTCTGACGGGCAGCGAACACGGCCCGGCCTCGGCCTGTTATTCGGCTTCGAAGGCGGGGATAGTTTCGCTGACGTGCTCGATGGCCTACGAGCTTGCGGAATATAACATCACGGTCAACGCCGCGGCCCCCGGAAGGATCGCCACCGCGATGTCCGGAGCGAACAACGAGTATTACAACAGGCGCAACCTGAACGACATACCAGCCAAACGCTTTGGAACGCCCGAAGAGGTGGCGGATTTTTTTGTCTTTTACGCCTCGGACAAATCTTCGTACATCACGGGTGAGACGACGCTTATTACCGGCGGATGGCTGATAAGGTGACCTCCGCGCGAGGCGCCTATCCAAATCAATATACAATCACAACGGGAGGATACACAATATGAAACGCGGAAAAATGTTCTATCTTTCAATGGTTTTGACAATGGCGGCGGCGATGATCCTGTCTTCTTTCTCAGCGGCGATGGCGGACCCGGCAAAATATGCCAGCCTCAAGCCGATGACGCTGCTCTATCCGCATACCTCGCCCAAAACTGAGGCCAATGCCCTGATGGCCGATCTCATCAAGAAATACGCGGAGGCGGAGACCGGCGGAAAGCTTACGATCGAGGTAATGCCCGCCGCGCAGCTTGGAACGGCGCAGGAGACGGCCCAGCAGCTCCAGGACGGCAGCGTCAGCATCAGCTCGGAGCAGGTCTATTCAATGGTGGATTTCATCCCCGAGGTGTCGGTGTTCGACATGCTCTTCATGTTCTCCACCTATGACAAGAACACGATCGACAAGACGCTTAATTCCGGCCCCGTGAACAAATTCCTCCAGGAAAGATACAACAAGGCGGGATTCCAGCTCCTCGGCTACATGCAGGGCGCGACATTCCGTGAGACGACGTCGAATAGAAAGCTCAACGGTCCCGCAGATTTCAAGGGCATGAAGATCAGGACCCTGCCGAGCAACAACTTTGTCGTCGGCTGGAAGGCGATGGGTACCGCTCCCACTCCGATAACGATCGGCGAACTCTATCTCTCGCTTCAGCAGAAGCTCGTCGAGGCTCAAGAAAATCCCTACGACATAATCCTCTCTAATAACTTCAACGAAGTGCAGAAGTACCTCTGCGCCACGCATCACAACCTCTATATAATGCACGTAGTCATGAACAAGAAATTCTACGATTCGCTTCCCAAGGAATACCGCGGGGCCCTGGAGCTGGCGGTGAAAAAGGCGCGGACGGAGATCGGCGGCTCGATGCCGCAGCTTGCCGAAAACTCCAAGAAAGAGCTCCTCAAACGCGGCATGACCCTGATTGAATATGACAACAAAACCTTCGATCAGCTCCGCGCCTCCGTCAAGCCGCAGTGGGACAGCATCCGCAAGATTGCCGGAAACCAGGTCGTCGATCTGATGGTCAAGGAACTCAACGCCAACTCTAAGAAAAAATAGCCTTACGGGGTAAATTACGAAAGCTCATCGTATCGACATTTCAGGGGCCGCGGAAATAGGGGATGTATCTTTTCCGCGGCCCTCATTTAGAGAGATAAGAGGTGACCGTTATCTATGAAAGTTATCCGCTGGCTTGATAAACATTTTGAAGAGACCGTCCTTATCGTCCTCATGATAGGCATCTCATGCACGATGTTTCTGCAGGTCATAATGCGCTATGTCTTTAATATGCCGCTCACATGGCCGGAGGAGCTCAGCCGCTATATGTGGATATGGACCGTGTTTTTCAGTATGAGTTACACGATCTACATGAGAAACATGCTCCGCGTCGACGTCCTCGCCGAATTTCTTCCGGAAAAGGTCAGACAGGCGCTTGAAATATGTATCCAGTTCCTCAGCCTCGGCATCTATTCCGTGTTTACCTATTACTCGCTGATAGTCTACTGTTCGCTGGTGGTGAGCGGGCGCGTATCTCCCGCGCTGAGGATTCCGATGTATCTGGTCTACAGCGCCCTCTGCATCGGATTTTTCCTGAGTGTGGTACGCACGATACAGCTCATCGTCGAGCTCATCATGGCGATGCGCGGCAAAAAGAGCGAACACCTGAAGATGATGGAAGAGATGCAGGAAACGATGAAGAAGGAGGGAATATAACGTTATGGCCGGTATAGTATTTTTTGTCTTCCTGTTCTTTCTCGCCATGAGCGTGCCGATCGCCATCTCGATGATCGTCAGCACCCTTGTACCGCTGATCGCGGGGGCTCCGGGGGCGAGCAGCATCCAGACGCTCATACAGAATACCTTCAGCGGCGCCGACTCAACGCCGATAATAGCGATTCCCCTGTTCATCCTGGGCGGCGTCCTCATGGCGGAGGGCGGCATATCCGAAAAACTGTTCAACGTCTTCGCCTATTTTGTCGGCAAGAGAAGGGCCGGCATGCCGATAGCGGTCATCATGACCTGTCTCTTCTACGGAGCTATCTCCGGCTCCGGGCCCGCGACGACGGCGGCCGTCGGTGGAATGACGATCCCGCTCCTTGTCTCGCTCGGATATGACAAGCGTTTCTGCGCGGCGATGGTGGCGGTATCTGGAGGGCTGGGAGTCATAATCCCGCCGAGCATTCCCTTCGTGCTCTATTCGCTGGCTACCGGCGTATCTACGGGAGCGCTGTTCCTCGCCGGGGTGTTGCCGGGATTTTTCATCGGCGTCTGTCTCATGGTCTATGCCATCGTCTACTGTACGATCTACGGAGAAGACAAAGAGAAGATCATGGCGAACTACAACAAGCTTCACGAAAAGGGATTCTGGCCGCTCTTCAAAGAGAGCTTCTGGGCCTTCCTTTCGCCGATAATAATTCTCGGAGGAATCTATACGGGCATAGTCACGCCGACTGAGGCCGCCTGCATATCGATCTTCTACGCGCTCTTTATCGCGCTCTTTGTCTATAAGTCGATAAAGTACAGCGAACTCTGGGGATATTTCGGCAGCGCGGTCAGGACATACGCGCCGCTCTGCTTCCTGCTGGCCTTCGCCACGGCCTTTGGACGCATGCTGGCCCTCATCAAGGCTCCGGCGATGTTCTCCAATTTCATCCTCACCTATTTTACGGCGCAGTGGCAGGTGCTGCTGGTAATAGTCATAATATTCTACTTCCTTGGTATGGTGATGGATACCGGTCCGGCGATACTGATAATGGCCCCGATACTTCTGCCGCTGGTCACGCAGGTTGGCGTAAATCCCGTACATTTCGGCGTCATCATGGTGACGAATCTGGCTATCGGCCTCTCCACCCCGCCGTTCGGCCTTGACCTCTTCGTCGCCAGCGGCCTGATAAAGGATAAGCCTATCGCGGTCTCAAAGCCGGCGATCCCCTTTATCATCGCCTTCACATTCGCGCTGCTGGTGATCGTCTATGTGCCGAAACTCAGCCTGACGCTGCTTGGCATGTAACTGGCCGGTCATATTGTTTTATAAATTAAGGAGATGTGCTGCTTATGAGAGTGAAGGATAAAATTGCGGTGTTTATTGGCGGAGGCTCGGATATAGCTACCGCCACGGCGGTAAAATTTATCGAGGAGGGCGCCACCGTTATTCTCGTCGACTACGATGAGAGCGTCTTTGAAAGGGTAAAGGGCTCCTACGCCGGTATGGAGGACAAGGTGCGCAAATATGTGGCCGACGCCCGCAGCTATGAAGGGATAGAGGCGGCGGTGAAGTCGGCGCTGGACGAGTTCGGACGCATAGACATACTGATAAACTGCGCCGGGATCCTCATTCATAAACCGATAGACGTGCTCACCGTAAAAGAGTGGCAGGACGTCATAGACATCAACCTGACGGGCATATTCAACTCCTGCAAGGCGGTGACACCCGGAATGAAAGAGAGAAAATACGGCCGTATAGTCAATATATCTTCCATCGGCGGCCGCACGGGACGTCCCGGTGTCGGCGTCAACTACGCCGCCGCGAAGGCCGGGATAGTCGGCCTGACACAGACCCTCGCAAGAGAGCTTGCTCCGTGGAACATCACTGCGAACGTCGTCGCCCCCGGTCCCCTCAAAGGGCGCATGTTCTTTGGCATGGAGCAGCATCTGATCGATGGGCTGATAAAAAATATCCCCCTGGGCCGTGTCGGCGAAATGGACGAGATCGCCTACGCCATCCTCTATCTTGCCAGCGACGAGGCGGGATGGACGACCGGCGAAGTGCTCGACGTCAACGGCGGAGCCTATATCTAACAGCCGCGGCATATAGCGTAAAAATTGTTCCGACAGGAGTCCTCAGCCGTATGAGGGGGCTCCTGCGGACTTTATAGAGGGGAGCATATCGATGGATACGTTAATAAGGGGATTTATCCTGATCCTTCCGCTGGCCTTTCTTCTGACGGCGGGAAATCTGCTCTTTAGGAGGGGCTTCATCACCCAGAGCGATATTTCAACCCTCTCAAAATTTCTCTTTTGGATAATTTCACCCTCGCTTTTATTCCGCAACGCCTTCCAGATAGACGAAAATATGCGGACGCAGGCCTCATTCTTCTGGGCCGTGGCAGGTTCGGCGCTTCTGGCGATGCTTGTCGCCTATGCCGCGGAACGCTGGATATTCCGTGTCAGGGACAGGCGGCGGATCGCCCTTACCACCGCGGCGGCGATGCGTCCCAACACAATCTACGTTGGGCTGCCGACCGTCCAGGTGGTGATCGGAAATCAGGCTATCGGTCTGCTGGCGCTCTATATCGCCATCGCGATGCCGCTCTATAATCTTCTGTCCCCTCTGTCGAGCGAACTGATACTTGCCCGCCGCGGCGATATGCCGGGTTTTCTGAAAAATGCGGTAAAGGGCATTTTGAAAAACCCGATGGTGATGGCCCCGGCGTGCGGGATACTCCTGGTGGCCTTCGGCATGAAAACCCTGCCCTCGACGCTGGATAAGTCATTTCAAATGGTGGGCAGCGCGGCGACCGGCATGGCGCTGCTCACTCTGGGCGCTTCGATAGAGGTCAGCCGTGCAAAGAAGGCTCTCGCCTCCTGCTGGCGCGAAGTGCTGATGCGCCTCTTCATCCATCCGGCGATACTCTATTGCTGTCTCAACGCCGCCGGTGTCGACACTGCGCTGAAAAACGTCGCCGTACTGGTAACGGCGACGCCGACGGCGGTGACCCTGTTCGTCCTCGCGAAGGGCATCGGTCTGGACGGCAGCCGCGCCGCGGAGATAACCGTCCTCACGACTCTCCTCTCCGCGGTAACGATCCCGCTGTGGATCGCGTTTCTGGGCATATAAAGCGATTTTGAAATGAAAAAATAGGTTAAAGCCATAAGAGGTACAACCCAAAAATCCGGCGGCGGCACAATTTGGAAACTTGTGCCGCCGCCGGAGCATCTTTGTTTTCTTAAAATGCCGCTGTGTCCGCCTATGGCAGATGAGGCGGCAAGAGGTGCGTCAGCGCGGCGGCCTCCTATATCTTCCTGATCCTCGCCGCCGCGGCCTTTGCGTGGGCCGTAAGCCCCTCCGCCGCCGCCATCGTTTCAGCGTCAGGGGCCAGCTTTGCGGCTCCCTGCGGGGTGATGTGCTGGAAGGTGCAGACCTTGAGGAAGTTCATCACCGACAGGCCGCCGGTATAGCGCGCCGCGCCCATGGTCGGGAGCGTGTGGTTCGTGCCCGCCACATAGTCCCCGAATACCTCGGCGGAGCCCTCTCCGATAAAGAGCGAGCCGTAGTTGCGAAGCAGCCCCATCAGTTCGAAGGGCTCTTTTACGTTGATCTCAAGGTGTTCGGGCGCTATTTCGTTGGCAATATCCGCCGCCTCCGCGAGGGAATCGGCGATGATTATTCTGCCGTTCTCCTCCCAGGACTTCGCGGCTGTCTCCGCCGTGTCAAGATCTGCGAGCTGACGCGTCACCTCGGCCTCCGTCTCGCGCACAAGCCTCTCCGATGTGGTGACGAGTATTCCCGCCGCGTCGCAGTCGTGCTCCGACTGCGCGAGGATGTCGGCGGCGGCGACAGTTGGAGAGGCGCAGTCGTCTGCGATAACGAGCACCTCGCTTGGACCGGCGATGAAGTCTATCCCGACCTTGCCGTAGACCTGGCGCTTAGCCTCAGTCACATATTTGTTGCCCGGCCCGACGATCATCGCCACGGGGGAGATCGTCTCCGTACCGCAGGCGAAGGCGGCGATCGCCTGCGCGCCGCCTACCGCGTAGACCTCGTCAGCGCCGGCGGCCTTAAGGGCGGCGAGCGTCGCGGGATGGGGCAGGACGCTTCCCCGCATCGGCGGCACGGCGGCGCAGACGCGCGGCACTCCCGCCGCCTTCGCGGGGATGACGAGCATGAGCGCCGTCGAGAAGAGCGGATGGTTGCCACCTGGGACGTAGCAGCAGCAGGAATCTACGGGAATCACAGAGTGTCCGAGGAATACGCCCTCCTCTACCTCTACCTCTCCGAGTGGCCAGAGGGAATCCCTTTGCAGCTCCGCGAATTTTCTGATGTTTGCCGCCGCGCGCTCGATCGCGCCGCGCAGCTCCGGCGATATCTCATCGTAGGCGCGTTCCAGCTCGCTTTGCGGCATACGGAATGAGGCCGCGGGCGCGCCGCCGAATTTTACGTTATAATCGGCGACGGCGATATCCCCATGTTTGCCGACACGCTCGATGATCTCTTTCACCGCCGCGAATATGCGCGTGTTCTGTGACAGCTCTTTTGCCTTTGCCTCTTTATAGAATCTCATTAATATCACTCCATCAACAGTATGCTATCATATTAAAGAGATGTTATTATAGCACAAAATATCCTGCCAATCGTATCAAGGGGTTTTGTTTTTGTCATGAAGCCGATATGGAAAATCGGATTCTTGCTAATGGCAGCAATTGACTGACATAATAAAATAAAGTATTATCGAAGCTAATAACCGGTACATTTTTCACATAAACAGAAAGATTTACAAAAACTATATTATAAAATCGTCAGCCTGAATGGCATCATGCGGGTATGTATTATCAGCTCATAAGCGGACAAAGACGGCGGCATAAAGCTAAAGGGTCTAAGGCCCGTATTGGCATCAGCGGGTGAACGACAGGCAGTTGCCTCAAAAATCCATCTTCATGCTGTGTAAATGCATGGATGGCTCAGGTGGTTGGGTGTCGTTTTTGCTTTGATTGAAAGGGTGTAAAAGATGTTAAAGAACATTGGTCCCGCTATCCTTATATTTTGTTTGACGGCTTTATCGGCAGGCGCGGCGTTTGCCGCTGACGGCGCGTCCAATGACAATCTCCTGCACGCTCGTGAGCTAAGCAAATTGGTAAACGCCTTTGCCTTTGACCTCTATAGAGAGATCGCGAAGGAAGAAAAAGGCGGCATCTTTTTCTCGCCACTCAGCATCTCAATGGCCCTTGCTTTGGCTTATGAGGGAGCGGCGGGCGAGACCCGCGAGGAGATGCGGCGGGTTTTGCATTATGATGACAACGTCGGCAAACAGTTTCGCGCATATCTCGATGTTTTAAACAATACCACGAAAAAGTCAGGAGAATTTTTATTGGCGAACGCCGCTTGGCTTGACATTCATCTAAACATTAGAGAGGAATACGTCGGCACCTTAAAAAAATACTATGACAGCAAGGCCACGAAGATCGATTACAGCGATACACATGGTGCGGCGGAGGTAATTAACCTCTGGTGCTATAGAAATACTAAGGGAAAAATAAAGAAAATCGTTGTCCCTGGAGATCTGAAGGGCTGCCGATTGGCGCTGGGAAACGCGGCATACTTCAAGGCGGAATGGCAGCGTGGGTTTAGAAAGGAGCGTACTGCTCTCATGCCGTTCCACAAGTCGGAAAAAGAGGTTGTCGAATACCCAATGATGAAGACACGGGGAAACTATAAATATTACGAGGACAAGAAAATTCAAAGTCTGACAATGCCATATAAAGACGGCATTTTTGCCATGATTGCTATATTGCCTAAAGAAATACGGTACATGAAAGAGATAGAAAAAGAGTTAGGGGAAGCGTTATTGTCAAAAATACTGTCCTGTTATGACATAGCAAACGTAAGTCTTTGCCTTCCCAGATTCATGATAAAAGAAAATTACCAAATGGCGTACTGTCTTCGCGCTATTGGCATGAACAAGGCGTTGAGCAGTGCGGCGAATTTTTCGGGAATAACGGGAATGCCCAGCCTGTATATAGATAAGGTAATACATAAGGCCATTGCCGGGGTGACAGAAGAGGGAAGCGAAGCCGCGGCGACCACAGTAATTATTATGAATAAAATACTCCCTCCGCCTGGCAAACGGCGCGTGATTGAATTTACCGCGGATCGTCCGTTTCTCTTTTTTATCCTCGACAACAGAACAAATACGATAATGTTTATGGGGAAATGGGTAGGAGAATAGCCGTTCTTTGAAGTATAGTAAGTAAAGAATACATAATAACAAATATAAGGAGGCAAGGCAGAATGCGTACAAAAAATATTAACGCAATATTATGGTTGTTATTCCCAATTTTTATCCGCTCAGCCCATACCTTTACTTCATCGTTGACAACAGAAGCGGCG
>NZ_JAJBUX010000029.1 GCF_020860125.1 Cloacibacillus sp.
TCTTTTTCGGAGAAGCAGTAGGTGATCTCCTTGCCGCTCTGCACGCGGAAGAGCGGCGGCTGCGCGACGTAGAGATAGCCCTTTTCGATGATCTGCGGCATGTAGCGGAAGAAGAGGGTGAGCAGCAGCGTCCTGATGTGGGCTCCGTCGACGTCGGCATCGGCCATGATGAATATTTTGTGATAGCGCAGCTTGTCCTCGTTGAAGTCGTCGCCGACGCCGCAGCCGAGGGCGAGGATGATGTTGCGTATCGTCTCGCTGCTGAGGATCTTTTCAAGGCGCGCCTTTTCGACGTTGAGTATTTTGCCGCGCAGCGGCAGTATCGCCTGGAATTCGCGGTTGCGCCCCTGTTTGGCGCTGCCGCCCGCGGAGTCTCCCTCGACGATGTATATCTCGCAGTCCGCGGGGTTGCGGTTCGAGCAGTCGGAGAGCTTGCCGGGCAGGGTGAGGCCGCTCATGACCGATTTGCGGCGCACGAGCTCCTTGGCCTTCTTCGCCGCCTCGCGGGCCTGGCGCGCGCGGAGGGCGCTTTCGACGATCGGCTTCAGTATCTCCGGGCGTTCGTCGAGGGCGTTCTTGAGCCCCTCGTAGACGATGGAGTCGACGATGCCCTTTACGTCGTTGTTGCCGAGCTTGGTCTTGGTCTGTCCCTCGAACTGAGGCTCCATCACCTTGACGGAGATGACGGCGGTGAGACCCTCTTTAAGGTCGTCGCCGGAGAGGTTGGTGTCTTTTTCTTTGAGTATCTTTAGTTTGCGCGCCTCGTCGTTTATCGCGCGCGTCATCGCGGAGCGGAAGCCCGCGACGTGGGTGCCGCCCTCGATGGTGTTGATAAGGTTGACGAAGCCGAAGAGCCTTTCAATATAGGTGTCGTTGTACTGGATCGCCACCTCAAGCTGTGTCTTGTCCTTTTCTCCGTTGATCACCACGGGCTCCTTGAAGAGAACCTCTTTGCCCTTGTTGAGGTATTCGACAAAGGCGGAGATGCCTCCGGGGTAGTGATAGCTCTTTTTCTCCGGTTTCTCGGGGCGCTGGTCCTCGAAGTTGATGGTGATATGCGAGTTCAGGAAGGCGAGTTCGCGCAGGCGCTGTTTGAGGATGTCGGCCTGGAATTCCGTCGTGGAGAATATCTCGTCGTCCGGCATGAACTGCACGCGCGTGCCGCGCAGTTCCGTATCGCCGGCGACCTCCAGCTGCGTCATGGGGATGCCGCGCTCGTAGCGCTGGTGGTATTCTTTGCCGTTGCGCCAGATCGTCAGCTCGAGCCAGATGGAGAGGGCGTTGACGACGGATATGCCGACGCCGTGGAGCCCGCCTGAGACCTGATAGGCGCTCTTGTCAAACTTGCCTCCGGCGTGGAGAACGGTGAGGACTACCTCAGCCGCCGACTTGCCGGATTCGTGCTGCTCTGTGGGTATGCCTCGGCCGTTGTCGATGACGGTGACGCTGCCATCGGGGTTGATCGTTACGTCGATCGTGTCGCAGAAGCCGGCGAGCGACTCGTCTATCGAGTTGTCCACCACTTCGTAGACGAGGTGGTGCAGGCCGCGCTGGCTCTGGTCGCCGATGTACATGCCGGGGCGCTTGCGTACCGCCTCAAGCCCTTCAAGAACGTGAATGTCCTTTGCTGTATAATCCGAGGCGTTCGCCCCGTTCTGCTGTGTGTTTGCCATGATGTCCATATCTTCCATCTATATAACTCCTTTACTCTTAAATACAATAGTTGTTAAACCAGCAAAAATGATTAAATCGTTACGTCCTGATTTTTGCTTTTCGGGGGCAAAAATACTGCCGATTCCGCCGCGAAAGCTCTCTGTCTCTTGGCCAGTGTAGGCGGGGTGAACGATGTTGTTTCCGTCGTGCCGTCTCTTTTGAGGATCACCGTTTGACTCTCACTTCGGTAAATCGCGGTCACATTTGCGAGGCAGATGATGTTTTTGCCCTCCAGAGGAATAAACATTTGTAGAATCCCCCAATCAGTCTATAATTATACCATGTCGTCCACCTGAAACGGAGTGAATTCATGAACACTTTATTTATACTTTCCAACTCCCCCGGAGAGGTCTCCGGCTGGATGGGGCCCGTTACGAGGGCACTCGCTGAGAGGGCTCTCCCGCTGAATATAACGGGAGTGACGCTGCCCTGTCCCTACGCGAGCGGCATGGAGGCGGGGAGTGCGCGCCGGCTGCCCGGCGTGACCGAGGTCGTGCGGCTTCGGGACGCGATGCGCGCTGCGCCCGCCGGCGGCAAACGGCTTATTTTGCAGCTTGGGGGGGACCCGATGTATGGCTGCGCGCTCTCGCTCAAGCTCCGCACTCCGTGGATGATATATACAGCGAGGCCGCGCTGGCGCGGACGCGTGCGGCACTATTTCCTTCCCGACGAGTTTGCCCTGCGGTGCTTCGAGCGGGCCGGTGTGGCGGCGAAGCGGCGGAGCCTCGTCGGTAACCTGATACTTGACAGCGTACCGGAGCGCGGCGGCGGTGGCGCGCGTGAATTCCGCGAACGGTATGGGATATCGGCGGAGCACATTATCTGCTTCATGCCCGGCAGCCGTCCCTTTGAGTATGAGCTGGGCTTCGCCTTTTACAGCGAATGTGCGCGTATCCTTCATAAAAAGTATCCGCAGTGGCAGGCGGTTCTGCCGGTGGCGCCGACGGTCGACGAAGCGTGTCTCCGCGCGGGGCTCAGGAAGACGGGGCTTGCCTGGCGCGGCGGCGAAGAGGTGGAGGAGATACTTCTTGACGACGGCGGCCGCGTGCCGCTTGTGCGTTCTGGACAGTATGACGCGATCTCCGCGGCCTCGCTGGCGGTCGCCTTTCCGGGGACGAACAACCTTCAGATCGCCTCGCTTGGCGTGCCGCTGCTGATGATCGCGCCGCTCAATCAGGCGGAGAACATCCCGTTAGACGGGCTCGCGGGTGCGCTCTCTCCCGATACGCCGGGGCTGCGTACGCTTAAAAAGAGGCTTGTCTTCTGGTATAACGCTAAGGAAAGTTATGTCTCCCTGCCCAACAGGATGGCGGGCCGTCTGGTGCTGCCGGAGCGGCGGGAGCTGATGACGCCGGAGAGTACCTGCTCTTATATATCTGAGCTCATCGAGTCGCCGGAGCGGCGGCGTGAGATAGTTGAAGATTACGCGAAGCTGGACCTGCGGCGCGGCGCGGCGCGGCGCATCGCGAGTAAGATAGAGGAATTTTTTAGTTCGTAGAGATGGTCATATGATAAATCGCGGTTTAGCTTTTGACTTTACCCTTAAAGGCGCCCTCTGTGAGGCGGCCAGGGAGCCAAATCAGAGCCTTTCTGATTTGTGCGAATTGGCTGGTAGTTACATCAGAGCTGGCTCGGCGATGTTTTTCGCCGAGACTGAGGGAGAGTTGACCTTATGTTCTTCCGCGGCTTTTGCCGCGGGCTCTGTTTGGCGCGGTTCCCGCGCCGAACAGAGCAACACTCCTTCCGTCAGCCGCCAAAAACAGGCGGCCGACACCTCCCTCGGAGAGGGAGGCTACAAGGACAAAAGATAAATCGTTGTTTATCTCTTTTCACACCCGAAGAAAATTGGTTTTGCAAAATTCACATGATAGTAGGAAAATCGGCGCGAAGAAGTGCCGTAGGCTAAATAAGCCGGTCACTAAGTACCAGAGCCGTATTGTTCATACGGTGATTGCAAGGCAATATCCCGCCACAGGGCGGGGACATTCTCAAATTATCCATATTGCCGTAGCATGCGGGTGCGCTTGCCGCAGGACACTCAGAGACCGGCTTATGACGCATACGGTGCTTATTCGCGCCGATTTTGATAAACGCCGATTTATTTAAGGACCTTTTCAATAACATCCATCCCGCGCTTTACGAGCTCCATGTCGGCCTGGCTGCCCATGTGGCCGATGCGGAATACCTTTCCCGCCAGCGGGCCGTAGCTGCCGCCGACGGCGAGCCCCTCTTTGCGCAGTGCCGCGTCAAGCTCCGGCCAGCTCCATCCCTCGGGAACCATGATGGCGGTGACGGTCGGCGAGGCGAGCGACTCTTTCGCCGCGTAGAGTTTGAGCCCCATATCTTTAGCGCGCCTGCGGCAGTAGGCCGCGGCCTCCTCGTGTCGTTTGAAGGAATTCTCTAACCCCTCCTCGAGAACGCTCTTAAGCGCGAGGTTCAGCGCGGCGTTCGCCTGCCAGTTGTGTGTATAGGGCATCGCCTTTACGATGAGGGCATCCTTCCAGGGCAATATCGCGTCGTAACCGGCGTAGCTGATATCTTTCGCCCGCTTCCAGGCGCGGTCGCTCACCGTGAGCATACAGATGTCCGGCAGCAGGGAGAGGCATTTCTGGCTGCCCAGCAGTCCGAGGTCTATTCCCCATTCATCTACGCGCACGTCGGCTCCCACCGCGCTGGCGACAAAGTCGACGACGAAGAGCGCGCCGCTCTCGGCGACTACGGGGGCTATTTCTTCGATTGGATTCAAAAGGCCGCTGGGCGTCTCGCAGTGGACGGCGGTCACGACATCCGGGCGGAACTCCGCGATCTTCCTGCGCAGCTCCGCCTTATCGACGAACTCTCCCTCCGGGGCCTCAAGATACTCGGCCTGCACGCCCATCGCCTCGGCCATCTCGCCGAAGCCGTGGCCGAAGAGGCCGTTGGAGACCGCCAGCAACCTGTCGCCTGGCTTCACGACGCTTTTGAGCGCCCCCCAGAGGATCATTATCGCCTCTCCAGAGCCGATGATGACGCTGTTTTTCGTCTTCAGCACCTGCTGCAGCAGCGAAATGTTCTCCGCAAGCAGCGCGAAAAAGTCATTTTCAAGATCTGTGCTGCCATAATCGGTGAGGTAGGCCTCGCGGTATTTGAGCGGGACAGAAGAGGGGCCCGGAACCAGTGGAATTTTGTAAGTTTGCATCTTCAAGTCTCCTTTTTAAGGAACCGCCGATTGTCCGTAACGCGGGCGGCATATTTAATCAGCGGAACTTACGTTTTTATATTATTGAACATTTGCCGTTCGACCGGCGTTTTCTTAACTACGAAAAAAGCGCCGGAGGAATGCTCCGGCACTTTTGATTTGTTTACGCTTGAATTACTGGACGAGCTGGCTGAGATACTGCTGTACGGCTGATTTGACCCGGTTGCCGTCGGCCTGGCCTTTTACGGCGGCCATTGTCTTGCCCATCATTTTCCCCATATCCTTCGGACCCGCGGCGCCGGTCTCTTCCGCTACCTTCGCCACTATTTTAAGGATATCTTCGTCCGAAAGCTGTGCTGGCTGATAGGCCTCAAGCACCTTGATCTCGGCAAGTTCACGTTCGGCACGATCCGAAGCGCCGCCGTTCTTGTACATCTCCGCCGCCTCGGTACGCTGCTTGATGAGTCTGCGAACGAGCACAAGAACATCGTCATCCGTGAGCGCGTTGTCCTTGCCCTTTTCTACCTGCGCGAGCTGTATAGAGGACTTGAGCATACGCAATACGGAGAGCGTCAGCTCATCTTTATTTTTCATAGCTGTAACCAGATTGCTCTGGATTTTGTCAACAAGGCCAGACATTGTTAATAATCCGCCCTCCTGCCTTTGTTTCGTGCCATCTCGGCCTTCTTACGTTTCTTGATTTCGCTGGGTTTTTCGTAATGTTCATGCTTCTTAGCCTCACGAAGCACGCCCACCTTCCGAAGCTCTCTTTTAAAGCGTTTGAGGGCGTCTTCAATCGACTCATTGTCGCGTCTAGTTACGGTGGTCATCAACATTCCCCCCTTTCTCAGTCGGGGATCAACACCTAAGCGAAAACACCATTTACGTAGATAAAGTCCGCCAGATGTCATTCTCAGATTTGTTACATCTATGTATTATGGGGTATACGGCAACACTTTGTCAATAATGAGGAAAGGCACAATTCGCTTAAATTACTGAAACATCACCGTTGAATTGTATATTTTCAGAAATCCCCCCGGTTATGAGTCCATCTTCTCTGTATTTAGCGGGTATTACAATAATTTCTTCGTTTATTTTCGCCGCGGCCTCCGCGGTGACCCGAATATAGTTGCGCGTGAGCCCCTTTGCCGCCGTGCCGTCGCTCTCCTCGGTAAGTATAGCGCACTCCCTGCCGATCCACCGCGAGCAAAAATCCTCATGGAGCTCCGCCGCCAGTTCCAGCGCCTCTGCGGCGCGCCGGTGCACCGCTTCGCTCCTCTGCTGTTCCATCGCGGCGGCGGGCGTACCCTCACGCGGCGAATATGGAAAGACGTGTACCTTGCCGAAACCCAGACCTCTTACGAAGTCGAGGCTGCGCCGGAAGGCCGCGTCATCCTCCGTGGGAAAGCCGACCATCAAGTCGGTGCTGATGTGCAGGCTGTCGCCGAGCACGCCGCGCGCGCGGGCGGCGATCTTCGCGAAGTCCGCCGCGCGGTAACCACGCTTCATGGAGGAGAGCACGCCGTCGTCGCCGGACTGCAGCGGCATATGCAGATGTTCGCAGAAGGCGGGGCAGTCGGCGAGTGCGGCGAGCAGTTCGTCATTTACCGCGAAGGGCTCTATGGAGCCGAAGCGGAGCCTCTTTATCTTTGGCAGCGCGCCGATGCGGCGCACGAGCCGCGGCAGTTCGTCGTATAGTCCGAGGTGTACGCCGGTGAGGACGATCTCCGGACAGCCGGACTCCGCTATCCGCCGTGCCTCGTCCACCGCCTCTGTCAGCGGGCGTGAGACCGGTTTGCCGCGCACACTGGGGACGATGCAGTATGAACAGTAGTGGTTGCAGCCTTCCTGCACCTTAAGAAAGGCGCGTGTATGAAGGCGCGGCCGGTCCAGCGTCAGGCCGTCCCAGATATTTTCTTTTTCAATGCCGCCGTCCACCTCGACGCGCGGCGCGGTGCCCGCCAGCCTTTCGGCGACTAGTCCCGGCAGCCGGTGTTTGAGGCGGTTGCCGAGGACGATGTCTATGTCCAGTAGCTTTCGCTCCGCCTCCGTCATCTTCTGCGCGTAGCAGCCGCAGGCGGCGATCACTGCGCGCGGGTTTTCGCGGCGCGCGCGGCGGATCAATTTGTGGCATTTGCGGTCGGCGACAGCCGTTATCGTGCAGGTGACGATGACGACGATATCCGGCGACTCTTCGCCGCAGACCGCCCCCTCCGCCTCAAGCGCCGCGGCGATCGCCTCGCCCTCGTACTGGTTCGTGCGGCAGCCCTGTATAAATATCGAAAAATTTTTACCCGATAACCTTTGCATCATTACTCCATTATCCTATAGAAATTTCGCCGGCACAAGCAATGCGGCTGATAAAAAATCCGCCTCTCTGCGAGGCGGTATGTGGTTAAATATTTCTTATATTTCCCAGCCCTTCGAACAGCTCCTTCATCGGCCCCGCAAGCAGCCGCTGGCGCTCCTCGAAGGCCCGGCGGTAAACGGCGGCGTTCTTCGCGTCGGGTTCGAAACGGCCTCTGAAGGTGATCCACTGCCGCATCGTCTCCCCGATGTCCTCGATATCGCCGACGGCATAGGCCGCCACCGCGACGTCGGCCATCAGGCCGCCCTCGCTCCTCGTCGGAATGTTATATGCGCCGCCGAGGATATCCGCCTTGATCTGCGTCCAGAGCGGGCTCTTGCTGCCGCCCTCGGTGCCGATGATCTCATTCAGGGGGATACCGCACTCGCGGTATATTTTTATCATCTGGGCGTACTCAAAGGCGATCGCCTCAAGGATCGAACGCCACATCGCGGCGCGGTCGCTTGCGCCGAAGAGCCCCGCGAATACTCCGCAGGCACCCGGCATATCAGGACCCGCGCCCTGTAAATAGGGGTAAAACAGAAGCCCGCGTGAACCGGCGGGGACATCGGCTGCGAGGGTGTCCATCTCTGCGTAGAACATCGGGTCTCCCGCGCGGTTGGCGACGCTGTCGCGGAACCAGCGCAGCGAAAGGCCGCCGGCGCGGATCATGCTCCAATAGAAATAAGAATCTTTAAGCGTGCCGGTGGCGAACATCATACCGGGGGCCACCGTGATGCGGCTGTCGGCCTCTGAAACGGCGACTGCGAATATCGAGGCGGTGCCGGCCACATCAGTGGCCAGCCCAGGCTCCAGCAGCCCGGAAGCGAGTGCCGACTGCATCGTATCGCCCGCGCCGGCGGCGATGGGGATACCAGAGGGAAGCCCCATCTTCTCCGCCTCTTCGGGGCAGAGGAATCCGACGATGTCCCAGGGCCTGACGATGCGCGGCAGTATCTCCATCGGGATGCCGAGCGCCTTCATCTGCCGTTCTGACCAGTTGCGCGCCTTAGCGTCATAGCCGATGAGCCAGCCGGACATCGTCGCCCAGTCCAGAAAGGCCTCTCTCGCCGTCAGCCCCGCGAGCGTGCCGAGGACGAAGGGACCGTTATTTACGACCTTCACGGCGTTTTCGCGGAAGCCGGTGTATCTATTGAGGAACCAGCGCAGGATCATCGGCGGCATAAATTCGTCGACGATGGCGTTTCCGCTCTCCTCGACCCAAACCGGCTCGACATTCTCGCGCACCCATTTTGCCTCGCCGCTGGCGCGGTTGTCGAGATAGGGGACGAACGGCATCACCGGCTGCCAGTTCTCGTCGATGCCGACGATGCCGCAGATAATGCCGCTGGCCGATATCGAGCGCACCTCGGCGGGATTGACCCCCGACTTGGCGAGGCACTCGCGCACGCCCTCACGGACGTTGTTGACGAAACAGTTGGCGTCCATCTCCGCCCAGCCGGGGCGCGGGTAGGATATCTTATTTTCCCTGTAGGCCTCGGCGACGCGTGTGGAATCGATGCTGTAGAGCGCCGTCTTGGTCCCCATCGTGCCGCAGTCGAAGGCGATGTAATATTTCCCCATTTTTGTCTAGCCCTCGCGCGGCTTGAGGATCTCTTTCATGTCGATCGGCGTCCACTCCTGCGCGCCGGGTATCTTGAACCACAGCTCGTACCTTTCGGGGACGACCACCATCTGGTAGAGGGTGAGATCTGTCGTCGCTCCTAGCTCCTCGATCTTCGAATCCATGATGTCCATCATCACCTTTTCGTTGATCGTGCCCTTGAAGTGCTTGGCGAGGGTGAGGAGGTTCTGGCGGCGTGTACGCGTCATCCAATAGGTCTTATCGTCGGGACGCGGAAGCCCCCAGGAAAATTCCGTAAAATGATTTGTCAGCACCGTGAGGCCGGGGCGGGAGTGCGATTCGCGACGCTTGACCTCGAAGACCGGCCATTCAAAGCAGCGGGCAGTCTGTCCGTCCGCGACGCCGACGATATATGCGAAGTTGGCCTTCGTAGTTTGGAAGCAGCTCTCGATCTCGTCGAGCGTCGAGCAGTCGAGCAGAAAGCTGAACAGCTCCGTCACCGCGGGGACGCGGCTGTCATACCAGAGCGCGCCGCCGGATGGCATGCCGTTGTTGAGCTCCAGAAAGATGCCCTTTTCGTTCATGCCGTTGACGGCATATATCTCCCCCGCGTAACCGAGCGTCGCCACCGCTAGCGAGCCGTCGCCTGGGTGGAAGCAGGCGAGAACGATATCCTCGTCAAATTCTTTGAACCACGGGAGGTAGTCGTAATTTCTTCCGTAAACGAGGGGGCCTTCGGCATAGTCGCCCCATACCGCGATGCCGGAACATTGCTGCGGCATGATGGTCATCGCGGCGATGACTTCGAGGGCGTTGACAAGTTTGAGCTCCTCAAGTGTCAGAGTTGAACCTTCGCTCATTCCGCGCAAAACCTCTTTGAACTTGTAGGGGTAATTGGCGTAGAACTTTTGCGCCTGCTGTTTCAGCCCCTGAGGGTCGGCGCTCTCCTTCATGATTCGGCCGCAGATGGCCCTTTCGTATATATCACGAAGCTCGACCGCCATCAGCGCGCCGTACTGGCGCCCCATTTCACGCCAGGTACCGTGCAGGTCAATGATATTAAGTTTGTCTTTCTTTATCTTTGAACCTTTTTCAAAAGTTTCCATAAAGTCAGCCTCCCATCGTTGCCTCTCATGTTATATTATACACTGGTAGAGTTCTTAGGGAACCGCTGATTCTATGACCACGGCGCGCTGAGAGTGCCTATTTTGCGCGCGGCGTATATACGTCTCCCTGACAACGTCCATATTTACTAATTATCACAGCAACGGGGTGTTTTTATGACAGAAAGCATTGCTTTCGAAGAGATAAATAAATATATCGGCGAAAATGAGGCGGGACTGCGTCAGTATGTCTCATTGCTGATCAAGGCCAACGAGCTGGCGCGGCTCACGGGGCCGTCGGACGAGGAGACGCTTTGGAACGGCCATATCATCGACTGCGCCTTTGCGCTGCCGCTGCTGCCGGCGCGCGGACGCGTGATCGACGTCGGCACGGGCGGCGGCCTTCCCGGCCTCGTCTGGGCGATTTGCCGCCCGGAGCTGCGGGTGATGCTGCTTGACAGTATCACCCGCAAATGCGCCCAGGTGGAACGGATCGCCGCGCTGATGGGGCTCCGGAACGTCGAGGTCGTCTGTTCCCGCTCTGAGGACTACGCGAAAAAGAATCTGGAAAAGTTCGACGCGGCGGCGGCGCGCGCCGTCTGCGCCGCGGGGATACTCGCGGAATATCTCGCCCCCTTTGTAAAGACAAAGGGAAAACTCATCGCCTTTAAGGGGCCGAAGGCGCAGGAGGAGCTGGCGGCGGTCGGCAATAAATGGAAAACGCTTGGCCTGTCGCAGCCGCGTCTTGTCTCCTATGAGCTTGGCGAGATGAAGCGCTGCTTCGCGGTCTGGAATAAGGTGGGGCTGCTGCCGA
>NZ_JAJBUX010000030.1 GCF_020860125.1 Cloacibacillus sp.
CTGTATATCTCCGCCTCCATTGCTGTCTCTTTCGCGGCATTGTAAGAGTCAAAGGAGGTCATCTCAAGATGCACGGGGGTGACGGAGACGTATTTATGCGCGACGGCCCAGACGTCGGTGTCTTCGTGCAGCTCGTCGTGGATGCTGCCGCCAACCCAGTAGGCCTCTCCTCCGAAGGGCGTCCTGACGACCGTTATCTTGTCATGATAGCGGCGTTTTCCCTTGCGGGTGAGGCGCACGCCGGCGATATCCGCCAGCCCCTCGTTGGGAACGTTGACGTTGTACATGACGCCCTCTGGCAGCGGATGGCCGGCGAGCCAGCGCGCCGTCTGAAGCGCGGCCTCGGCGGCGGTGTTAAAATGTTTTTCCGGCGAAGTTGAACCGCATACGAGCGAGACGGCTATCGACGGATAGCCGAAAATGAGCCCCTCCATCGCGGCGCAGGCTGTTCCGGAATAGGTGAGGTCGTCGCCGAGGTTCGGCCCGCAGTTGATGCCTGATAGGACGAGGTCGGGGACGAAATGGAGCACGTCGATGCCCATGATCACGCAGTCCGTGGGCGTGCCGTCGCAGGAGTAGGCGGTGAAGCCGTCCGCGAGCATCTTATTCTCTATCTTTTTGATCTGCAGCGGCCTGTCCATAGTCATCGAATGGCCAGAGGCGCTGCGTTCCCGGTCGGGGGCGACGGCGAGCACCTCGTAGCCGGCGGCGTGAAAGGCCTTCGCAAGCGTCTGAATGCCCTCGGCGAAGATCCCGTCATCGTTCGTTATAAGTATTTTTTTCATCTTTCAAATACCGCCTATATCAGTAATATGCTGAAAAGCAGAGCCATGATCGGGCGCATGATATAGGGGAATACCCCCAGCACCAGCAGGCCGACGATGACGAACATGCCGTAGCGCTCAAGCCAGAAGTAGTATTTCATCCACTGGTAGGGCAGCAGGACGTAGAGTATGCGCGAGCCGTCAAGCGGCGGTATCGGGATGAGGTTGAAGGCCGCCAGGCCGAGGTTGATATAGATCATCAGCAGGATTAACTGCCGCGCCCCCCAACTGACAAAGAGCCCGGGGACAAAGCGCACGAGCTGCGCGCAGACGAAAGCCGTCAGCATATTGCCGGCGACGCCCGCAAGGCTGACGATGATTATGTCGCGTTTGGGATGCTTGAAGAAGCGCGTGTCTATCGGCACCGGTTTCGCCCAGCCGAAGCGGAAGAGCAGCAGACAGAGCGCGCCCAGCGGGTCCAAATGGTCCAGCGGGTTCAGCGAGAGCCGCCCCGCGCGCTCAGCCGTGGTGTCGCCCAGCATCTTGGCGGCGAGGCCGTGGCAATATTCGTGAAAGGTGATGGCCCAGAGGACGGCGGGCAGGCTTAAAAGCAGCTCCGATATTCCCTCGGCAGAAAATAGATTTCCCAGCATTCAAACACATCCTTAATTTTTTCTGTCAAAATCACATGAGATATTTTAACACGACAATGCCGCCATACCTATCTGTGTGGAATCAGAATATCCCTTATTCTTCCCCACGTATATGCGGCAGTGTCTCCGCGCCGTGCGGCATGAGGCAGACTGGCATCTCCAGAGTGCCGCCATTGAGCCTCTTCGCGGCTTCAAGGGCCTCGTCAAGCGTCGCGGCGGCCGTTATCTTCATCTTCGCGAAGGACTCGCGGGGAATGTCGGTGACCATGATGAAGTTGAACTTCTCCGCGGCCTCGCAGAAGAGGTATCCGATATAGGCCCCAATCGAGAAATTGTCCCGCAGCGCCACCTCGCGGTCATAGAGGCTGTCATAGTCCCTTATCTGCGACTCGCAGTCGGGATCGCCGAAGCCCTCGCCGCAGCGCGACATCACAATGATGGTGCCGCCCCTCTCCGCCGCCGCAAGCACGTTGCAGAGCGTCTTGGAGGTCTGGTAGAGGTTGATGTCTTTCGGAAAGCCGCCCGCGGTGGCGATGCAGAGCGGATATTTTCTTTCGATCGGCACGGCGTCTATGTCGGAGACGAGCTTCGCCGCCGCGCGGTGCGCCTCAATGACATCACCGGCGAAGGCCTTTATGACTTTATAATCACCGTCCACAACGACGTTGACGATAAAGTCTGGCTTCACCATCCGCGCCGCCTCGACCTGGTCCATGTGAAAGGGGTTGCTAGCAGAGATGTTTCCGCTGCGGACGTCGGGATTTGTCCCGCTCCCCAGCCCTTCGTTCAGCGCCAGCGCGTGGTTTTTCATGATCGTCTCACGCGCCGATATCCCGGGAAGAATGTTCTTCACGCCGCCGCCAAACCCCGCGAGAAAGTGATAAACCACGCCGCCCACAAGGATGAGCCGGTCGCTCCCTGCTGCGATGGAATTTATCTTCACCGGCGTCCCGCGCGAAGTGGTCCCCAGATAGGTGCACTCGCTCTCGGTACAGCTGTGGTCGATTATCCTGACACGCCCGCAGAGCTCCGCCGTGATAAGAGCATCGTGCTCCGCGCTCGTCTGCCGCCGGTGCGTGCCGGTCCCCGACAGGACGGTGATATCCGCGTCCGGGATGCCCAGCCGGTTGAGCCGCTCGACAAGCAGCGGTACGACGACCGCCGGGGACTGCCACTGGCGCGTGATATCGGAGATCGCGATACAGACCTTTTCTCCGGCGTGGAATATTTCGTCGAAGGGCGGCGTGCCCACCGGCGACTCGAGCGAGCGGCGCACATGTTCTTCCGGAGTGCCGGGCAGCAGCTCCACATGGTTTGGTTCGACTACCTCTTTTATAAGCTCGTCGGGGAGGTTTACTTTAAATTCCCCGCCGCCGTATTTCAATGAATGGCGTGACATATTTTTCGCTTCCCTTCCTGCCCAGGCAGAAAAATTTTTGCGCGTTATATTATACAGCCATCACCGCGCGGTGAAAGAGAGGCTTTACACAATCCGCGCCGGAGATTACGCTTCGTCCCATACCCAGTAAAAACCGAGCAGGCCGCTTTCGCAGCCGGCGCGCGCGCGCCGCCCGCCGTCAAGACGGTTGCTTATCGCGTAGGGAAAGCCAAGGCGGAGCACGACCTCGTTAAGGGGCCAGCGGACGCCGGCGATCGATACGCCGGTACAGCTATCGGAAAAAGATAAGAGTGAGAGCGCCTTCGGTCTCCGCGTAAAGGTGAAGGCCGCCTCCGCGGGTCCCTCAATGAGGACCAGCCCCTCCCTCTCGTCGGCGATGCAAAAAGGAACGTGCGGAGAGGAAAAGTTCAAAAAAGAGAGGACTAGGCTCCATAAATGGTCAAATCTGCCGCCCCAGGCGCCCGTTAAAAATATTTTTTTTACCCGATCTTTATTTTTTTCGCGGAAGATATCGAGCGCCAGCTGAAAATCGGTCAGGTCTTTTTCGCTCTGATACCTCTCTATGGGAACACCGTTATCCTCCGCCCAGCGCCAGCTTTCGGCGGAGGCGCTGTCGCAGTCGCCGATAAGACGCCGAGGGATGATCCCCGCGCGGCGGCAGGCCTCTATCCCCCGGTCGACCGCCCACACCTCGCCGCGGAAAGCAAGCTCCGAGAGCCAAAGGGGCGAAGGCTCCCTGCCGCCAAGCACCATCAGAGCGGAATCCACTCCCGTCCCATTATCCTGCTCTATCGTCACCTGCGGCAGTCTTGTCGTCTCCATACGGCGGCCCCCTCCTTTACCTGAATTTTTCCAGCCTCGGCATTATTATATATACGAGCACCATCAGAATGGCAGTCTCGGGAAGTACGCTGCTCCCGTTGTAGAGTATCGAATAGAGCCAGATATTGGTCCCCTCCGGCGCGTAAGAGGCGAAAAATACGACGCCCGAAAGCACCGCCGCGGCAAAGTTCGCGAAACAGGCGCAAAGCACGCCGAGCCATTTTTCCCGCGGGAAGAATCCCGCGATCCCGATCAGCCCGCTGGCAACGGGATAGTCAAGCAGCGCCTGGAGCGGATGCACCACGTAGCCGCCGAGCATAAGACGCAGAAGCCCCGTGACCACGCCGACGAATATTCCGTAGCGCCAGCCGTTCCTGAACGCGAAAATCAGCAGCGGCAGCAGCGTGAGGCTCACGGAGCCGCCCTGCGGCATCGAGAAAAGTTTGAAATAAGAGAGCACCACGGCAAGAGCGATGGAGAGGGCCCCCTCGACGAGTATCCTAAGCGGTATTTTCATTGCTGCATCCTCCAGAGGTCATTATTACACCGGAGATGAAAGAAAAGGTAAATGATTTCTCCATCTTCCCTACGACGGCGTTATCCGTATCAGGTTCAAAGGGTCATGACATGCGTCAATTTCTCAGCCTCGCGACTCCCCCGATGTTAAGAATGTTTTAACAACTCGCCCCATCTTTGTCAAGTTGACAGTACCGTTCGTTAGGATGATAATAACTGCGACTCCGGGGGAGCTTAAGAAGCTGAGAGGAAGTTTTTGACTTCGACCCCAGACCTGATCCGGTTAATGCCGGCGTAGGGAGCGAGGCCGAGAAAAGAAAAGATGCCCCGCTCTGATTAGAGCGGGGTTTTTATTTTGAAAAGGGGTATGGCGATGAAATATGGGATATACCGCGGAATAGCGATGACCGTCGCGGGAAGCGATTCCGGCGGCGGCGCGGGGATTCAGGCCGATCTAAAGACTTTCGCGGCTCTGAAGGTCTTCGGGACCTCGGCGATAACGGCGCTCACCGTTCAAAATTCTCTCGGGGTGACCGGCATCCATAACGCGCCGCCGGAGATAATCAAGGCGCAGATACTCGCCGTGGGCAATGATTTCCCGCTCGGCGCGGTCAAGACGGGGATGCTCGGCAACCGCGAAACGATCAGGGCCGTCGCCGAAGGGCTGTCGGAGCTGGGAATAAAAAAGATCGTCGTCGATCCGGTGATGGTGGCCCAGAGCGGGGACTCCCTGCTCGCCGCCGACGCCGTCGAGGCGGTGAAGGAGATCATCGTGCCGTTGGCGTCGATCGTCACCCCTAACCTCCCGGAGGCCGAAAAGCTGACGGGGATGAGGATAGAGAGCGTCGAGGAGATGACGGCCGCGGCGCGCGAGATCGCAAAGCTCGGCTGCGGCGCGGTGCTCGTCAAGGGCGGCCATCTCGCGGGCGAGCCGGAGATCATCACGGACGTGCTGCTCGCGGACGGCAAAATCTCGCTGCTGCAGGACAGAAGGATTGAGACGACGGCAAACCACGGCACCGGCTGTACTCTGAGCTCGGCAATCGCCGCGGAGCTTGCCGCCGGTCTCGGACTTGAGGAGGCGGTGGCACGCGCGCGGCAGTACCTACGGGCGGGACTTCACTACGGGGTGACGGCGGGGCACGGCGCGGGCTGCCTCGGACACGCCGTCACCATGCCGTGGACCGAGATCGTTCATGGCTAGGCCTCTCGTCTACCAGATAACGAACGGCGTCTCCGCGCAGCTCCAGGCCGACTGCGTCGCGCTGCTCGGCGGCGCTTCGATAATGTCGCGCCAGATCGCGGAGGCGGGAGAGATCGCCGCCACCTGCGACGCGCTGCTGATCAACATCGGCACGCCGCCTGACGACGCCCTTGCGCTCTACCGCGCGGCGGCCTCCGCGGCGGCGAAAAACAACGTGCCGATAGTGATAGACCTCGTCGGCTACGGATTTTCAAAATACCGCACGGATATCGCCGACGCGCTGCTCGCCGAATTCCGCTTCTCCGTGATAAAGGGCAACGAGGCGGAGATCGGCGCTCTCGGCGGCAGCGGCGCGGCTCCGCGCGGCGTCTCCTGCGACACGGCGGTAAACGGCGCGGCGCGGCTCGTCGAAGCGTGCGCGAAAAAATACGGCTGCACCGTCTACAGCACCGGAGAGACGGACAACATCTCCGACGGAAGGAACAGCTTCGTCATTGACGGAGGCTCGCCGCTGCTGCGCGGCACCAGCGGGATCGGCTGCGCGCTCGGCAGCGCGACGGCGCTCTACTGCGCGGGGGAAAGGCCGCTGGAGGCGGCGCGGCGCGCACTGAGGCTCTTCCGCCGCGCGGCGGCGGAGGCCGCAGCGGATACGGAGGGCCCCTATTCTTTCAGAATAAAATTCATGGACATGCTTGCTGAATACGGCTCCATATTACGGAATGAGGTGAAATAATTTGGCGGTAGACAGGAAAAGACTCGCGGAACAGCTCCGCCTCTATCTGATCTGCGGCGAGGGCGATACGCCGGACGATGTGCTCGGGAAGACGGCCGCCGCTCTCGAAGGCGGCGTCACAGCGGTCCAGCTGCGCGTAAAGAGCTGGACGGGGCGCGAATGTTACAATACGGCGCTGGCGCTGAAAGATCTCTGTCACGCGCGCGGCGCGGCGCTGCTGGTCAACGACCGGCTGGATATCGCCCTCGCGGCGGGAGCCGACGGCGTCCACCTCGGGCAAAAAGATCTGCCGGTCGGCGCGGCGCGGCGGATCGCGGGGCCGGACTTTATCATCGGCGGCACGGCGCGCACGCCGGAGCTCGCGCGCGAGGCCCAGCGGCTGGGCGCGGACTACATCGGCTGCGGCACGGCCTTCGGCACCGCAACCAAGGACGACGCCGTCGTCATCGGCCCGGAGGGCATCAAAGAGGCGCTTGCGGCGGTTGATATCCCTTCGGTGGCCATCGGCGGCATCGGGCTCGCGAACGTCTCCCGTCTCGCCGGCTGCGGATGCAGCGGGATATCGCTCTCCGGCGCGGTGATGAGGGCCGCCGACCCCAGAGAGGCCGCGAAGGCGCTGATGAGGGAGATAGACAAGAGCCTCGGCTGCTGAGGCACGCCGGTAACTTTTTTGTAAAATTTATTGAACCTGGAGGTAATAAAAATGCAGAACGAAGAAAGAAAAAAGCTATTTAAAAGGGCGGTTCTCGCCGGAGCCTTCGCGGCGGCCGGCGTGGTGCTCTCCGTCGTCTCGATCCCCATGGGGCCGACCAAGTGCTTCCCCTTTCAGCACACGATAAACGTGCTCGCGGGGATAATCCTCGGCCCCTGGTGGGCGGTAGGCGCGGCCTTTACGACGAGCGTCATCAGAAACCTGATGGGCACGGGCAGCCTCTTCGCCTTCCCGGGAAGCATGTTCGGCGCGCTGTTTGTCGGCCTCGCGGCTAAGGCCCTGCCCGAAAGATACAAGGTCTGCGCCGCCTGCGCCGAGCCGGTCGGTACGGGCATCGTCGGAGCCTGGGTAGGAGCGAAGGTTCTCGGCCCCATCCTCGGCAAGGGCATCGGCTTCCTCTTCTTCTCCGGCTCCTTCCTCATGAGCTCCGTCCCCGGCGCGGTGATCGGCGCTCTGCTCGTCTACTGCCTGCAAAAGAGGATGGTGCTGACGCGCACCTTCGGGGCGATGATTTAAAAACAACTTCGCCGGACCTCACGGCGGCGGACGCCGCCGTCCATAAACGGCAGGCGCCGTAGCGCGGGGAATCGACCGCCGCCGCTCCGGCGCCTTTAATATTTCAGCGCCGCGTCCCGCCTTTACCGCTGCCTTTTATCTATCGACGCGTACGCCTCCGCGATCTTCACCAGCATCCCGACGACCAGCTCCATATCATCGGCGCAGGCGAATTCCAGCCGTCCGTGATGGTTGTGGCTCGCCGTCCCGAGATTAGGGCAGGGCAGCCCCATAAAAGAGAGGTTCGCCCCGTCCGTGCCGCCGCGTATCGGGGCGATGAATGGCTCGCCGCCCGCCGCCCTGACGGCCTCCTTCGCGATATCGATCATAAACGGATATTTTTCGACCACCTCGGCCATGTTGCGGTATGTCTGCGTTATCACCGGCTCCGCGCGGCCCTCGCCGTACCTTTCATTGATGCGGCGCGCCGCCTCACGTATCATATCCTCGCGCGCCCTGAGCCTCCGCCCGTCGTGGTCACGAAGGATATACCGCTGAAAGGCGCTCTCCACGCCGCCGCCGCTCTCGTCGAGAAGGAAAAAGCCCTCGCGCCCCTCGGTATTTTCGGGACGTTCCGCCGCCGGCAGCATCGAGAAAAACTCCATCGCCAGCAGCTGCGCGTTTATCAAAACATTCTTCGCCGTCCCCGGATGGACGCTGCGTCCCGTGAAAGAGACATGAGCCGCCGAGGCGTTGAAATTTTCGTAGGATATCTCGCCGAAGCGGCCGCCGTCCACTGTATAGGCAAAGTCGGCGCCGAACCTTTTCAGGTCGAAATGTTCCGTACCGCGCCCGATCTCCTCGTCGGGAGTGAAGGCTATCACGATCTTGCCGTGCCTGATCGAATCGTCGGCCAGCAGCCGCTCCGCCATCGTCAGGATCTCGGCGATCCCCGCCTTGTCGTCCGTGCCGAGCAGAGTCGTGCCGTCGGTGACGATGAGCCTCTTCCCCTCGTAATCCTCCAGAAAGGGAAAATCGGAGACCCTCATGACGATATTTTTATCTTCGCAGAGAACAATATCGCCGCCGCCGTAGTCCACCAGGCGCGTCCTGATATCTTCGCAGGGCGAGGCGGGCGAGACGTCCATATGGGCGATAAGGCCAAGGACGGCGGCCTCCGCCTCTATATTCGCAGGAATGGCGGCATAAAGATAGCAGTGCTCGTCGATGCAAACCTCGGAGAGCCCCATCTCCCGCATCTCCCTCTCAAGCAGACGCGCCATATCCCAGATGCCCGGCGCGCTCGGGCTGCCCGCGCCCTTTTCGTCGGAGGCGCTGGCGATGCGCACATATTCAAGCAGACGTTCATACGCTTTCATTATTCCTTTTCCTTTCTTATTCCCGTAATAAACCGCAGGCGCCGCCGCGTTTCCGGCAGCGGCCGCGCCCTAGCCGTTACCGGCACTCTCGTCCACGTCGAGAGCCTTCAGCCCGTAGCGGAATATGGAGATCATTATCGAGGATATCGCAAAAAGCTCGCAGAGCACGCCGGACCATGATCCAGCGTGCGCGTCGTAGACAAGCCAGAAGGGCGAACTGACAAACATATTCGCCAGCCTGATCTTCTTACCGTTGGTGCTCCACATCGCCGAGGTGGTGACGATCATCGCGGCGCAGGGCAGCAGGCTGAATGCGTCCGTCCAGGTCGCAAAACAGCCGGCGGCAAAGAGGCCGATAAAAAGCCACAGCCACAGCGGGCTGCGGGCCCAGCGTTTTTTAGCGTTAAATAAAATGACGCCGCGCAGCAGCGCAATAAAGAGGGTCGTCGCGCCGGAGAGGGCGCCCAGCATAAAAAAGTGGATGATATAGAGCAGATGTCCGCAGATCTGCATCCCGAAAAGACGGTGCGACGTTTTGCACTGATATGCGCCGATGAGCATCGCCGCACCACCAAACCCTATCGCCTGTGCCAGTATATAATGCCAGTCCATTTATCGCTCATCTCCGGCTGTCATATTCCGCCGCCAAAAGCGGGCGCGGCGGCAAAATAGGTCGGCCTTCACAGCGAGGCCAGCTTTGCGCCCAGCTCCCGCGCCTTCTCCCGCCACCGCTCCTCCGTGCCGTCGTTTACCAGAACAAAGTCGGCCCTGGCCATCTTCTCTTCGCTCGGCAAAAGCCTGTTCTCACGACGGGAGACCTCTTCGGCGTTCCAGCAGCGCTTCGCGTTGCGTTCGACACGCTTCTCGAAGGGGGCGGCGGCGTAGACCACATAATCAAGCCAGCCGTCGTACCCGGCCTCGTAGAGCAGAGGTATCTCCACCACCACCCAGCCGCCGGCCGCGTCCGCCATCTCCTTTATCTCATCCATCGTCCTCTTGTGCAGCAGCTTTGAGGCGAAGCGGTACTCCTCTTCGTCGGTGAATATCTTCGCGGCGATCTTCGCCCACAACTCCCTGTGCGGCGCGTTGAAAAAACCGGCGCCCCAACGCTTTTCCGCCTCCCTCTGTATCTGCGGGTCGTCCCATAGGGAGCGCGCGACGCTATCCGAATCTATAACGCGCGCCCCCATCGCGGCCCACTCTTTACAGAGCATGCTCTTACCAGCGCCAACGTCGCCCGTTAGCCCTATTGTCGGCATGATAGCCGCCTCCCTGCGCGTCGTCTGTAAATTCTTTGACATCTTTCGGTATCTCGCCGAGGAAACGCGACATCGGATTGCGCTGGATGCCGCCAAAGAGCAGGCGGCTCGAGGCGCAGCTGATGTAAAGCTGCTCCCGCGCGCGCGTCATCCCGACATAGCAGAGACGCCGCTCCTCCGCGATATCGCCCTCGCCCGTGACGGAGCGGGCGCTCGGGAAGATACCCTCCTCAAGCCCGATGAGGAAGACCACGGGGAACTCAAGGCCCTTCGCCGCGTGCAGCGTCAGCATGTTGACGGAGTCCTCCATGCCTTCGGGCGAATCCTGGTCGGTTATCAGCGGTATTTCCGTCAGAGCCTGCGTAATGTCGCTCTCCGGCGAGACGATGGAAAGAATTTCCATCACGTTCTCCACGCGCTCCTCCCAGTCGTCAGGATACTCGTCGCGCAGATACTTTTCGTATCCGTTTGAGTCGATGATCGTGCGCACCGCCTCACCGATGTTGTCCTCGTTCGCGAGGATCGCGAGCATGTCGGAGGCGAGCGCCTTCGCGCCGCCGCCCTGCTTGCCCTTGAGGCCGCCGCCATTCGCGAGGACCGATTTCCACAGCTCCTCCGCACCGGCGGACTCCAGCGCCGCGATCGCCTCGCCCAGCAGCTCTACACTCTTTTTTCCGAGCCCGCGCGTCGGAATGTTGGCGACGCGCGCCAGCGAAATGGCGTCGCGCGGATTGACGGCGAGACGCAGCATCGAGAGGGCGTCCTTGACCTCGGCGCGCTCATAGAAGGCGACGCCGCGGATGACGCGGTAAGGTATCGAACGCTCCAGCAGCGCCTGCTCCATGCCGCGGCTCAGGACGTTCATACGGTAGAGGATCGCCATCTCCCCGTAGGCGTAGCCGTCGTCGTGCAGCGACTCAATCTTTTTCGCGATCCACTCCGCCTCGTCCGAATCCTTGAAGCTCCGCCGCACGTTTATCAGCCGCCCGCGCTCGGCGGCGGTCCAGAGATCCTTCGGGTGGCGGTCGTCGTTGTTCTTTATCACGCCGTTGGCCCCGTCAAGGATATTCCCCGTCGATCGGTAATTCTGGTCCAATATCGTCATCTTCGAGCCCTTAAAGTCGCGCTCAAAGTTAAGGATCATCGCCATCTCCGCGCCGCACCAGCCATAGATAGACTGATCCGGGTCGCCGACGACCATTATCTTGCGTCCGTCGTCGACCAGACAGCGCAGCAGGAGATACTGCGGATGGTTCACGTCCTGATACTCGTCGACAAGCACCCAGTCCAGGCGCGAACGCTCGTGATCGAGCACCTCGCGGTTGGTGGCAAGGATGTGCAGCGGCATCACCATCAGGTCGTCGAAGTCGAGAGCGCCCTGCATTTTCAGTTGTTTTTGGTAGGTGTCGTAGAGGGTGCGCCAGCGATCCGATATCTTAGGCTCGCGCGACACGGGGTTCGCCTTCGTCTTGGCCTGCGATATCATGTCAAGCGCCGCGGACATCTCCAGCTTCTTCGGGTCTATGTTCAGCTCCGCCATCGCCCGCTTGACGACCGCTTTGGTGTCACCGCGGTCAAAGATCACGAACGGATAGGGATGTCCGAGCTTCTGAAGCGCCTCCGAATAGCGGTGCAGAAACCTCAGCCCGTATGCGTGGAAGGTCGATATCTCCAGCCCCTGTAAATTACCGTCGAAGATCGCCTCGGCCCGGCTCTTCATCTCGCGCGCCGCCTTGTTCGTAAAGGTGAGCGCGAGTATGCGCCAGGGGCGGATATTCTGTTCCTGTATAAGGTAGGCGATCTTCGTCGTAAGCACCTTAGTTTTGCCGCTGCCCGCGCCCGCAAGCACGACCTGAGGCCCGTCGCAGTAAGTCACGGCCTCGCGCTGGCGCGGATTGAGCGATTCTATCATTTCACAAACCATGAGCCACACGTCCTTAATAAAATATAGACTAAATTACCTCCTGTGCGCAGATAGGTCAAGTGGCGCGGTGTGAGGCACGGTAATTTTACGGTCTGGAACCAGGCCCAGCCCGTTATCATTTACTGCAAACGGCAGACAGCGGCCGCGAGAAGGGGGCTCGTTCCTTCCGCAACTTTTATTAAATCGCGACAGACTGCACATACGAACTGGAAACAATAAAAAAGCCCCCGGCGGGGGGCTTTTTTATTGACCGTCTAGGTATCCAGCGAATACATATCAATATCAAGATATATAAGCTACATCAACCCCATCAGCGTCAGGCACAAGCGCATGAGCAGCATGCCAAGGGCGGCGTCAAAGAGCGGAATGACAAGCATTATCAGCCTGTATTTGCTGTTCGTCTCAGAGACAAGCACTATACGAGCATAATGTCCGACAAGCGTTCCCATAAGCATCGCCGGCATGACGCAGATGGTGGCCTCGGCCGCGGTTATCACCCCGTTCTGATAAAGGTTAAAAGCCGTGGCCGCGCCGGCTCCTTTGGCGAAAAATGCGCTGATCAAAACGGTAACAGCCTCTCCCGGCAGACCAAAAAGTCCCATTACCGGGCCGCATATTTTACCCAGCACCGCCATAATTCCGGTGACTGTAAAGACCTGTACCAAAACATATCCCAATACCATCGCAGGCATAATGGTATTTATAGCGATGTTCCACCCTTTTCTTGAACCCTCGAAGAAGGTTTCTATAATATTTATTTTTTCCGCAGGCTTTGCCGTATTAGCGCTCATATCGCAGCCTCCTCCGCTTTTTCCCTCTTATTCCTGTATACGATCATAAAACGCACTATATTCGCGCCTACAAGTTTACAGAACAGCAAGATAAGTATCATCGGACCTATGGCCATGACGGCGATAGGCAGCAGCGGCGCCTGTGTGGAAATTATATTGGTAATAGGAGCCGACGAGGGATACATGAAAGATACAAGTATCGTTCGTTCATCGTCTGTCATCTGCCCATTGTCGTAAAGCTGCTTGGTAAGAACAGCGGCTACATCCGAACTATTAAGGGAGTTGACGAAAGGAAGGCCGCAGCTGCCGCGTATACCAAGCAGCGGTTTCAGTATCGGAGTGAAAGATTTTTGAAAGGCCTCCATAACGCCCATTTTACTGAATACTTCAATTACCGCCATACAAAAGATGGTCGCCGGCGCCAGCGACAGGGCAAAAAGGAAACCGTCGCGCACGCCGCTTCCACCCTTTCCCATATAATTAAGACCGGCGTCACTTATCGTACCAAAAGAACCTAGTAAGGTGTTAAGGTCCAGTACTCTTAAAAACTTCAGCGATCCGTCAAGATTTGAGAATAGGCCCGAAAACATACAAAGCATTATTACAAGGGATATCCATCCCTGTGAAGTTACCTTGATCTTCTCTGTCTCTGCGTTAGACATAGTAACATTCCTCCCCGTATATACTACTTACCGTCAGGAAAGCCATCGGCTTCAAGGATCGAGGCACACAAAAGTTTCGTCCTCTCGAAGAAGCCCTCCACAAGCGCGTATTCCGAGCCGGTATGATTCCCGGCCCCCGGCACGCCGCATGAGCAGAGGACGGGCACTCCCACGGCCCCGATTCTGGATGCGTCCGAGGCTCCGCCGAGATGATTCTTCGACGGGATATCCAGCGAATATTTTTTTGCCGTATATACGATATGCTCGTAGAGCGCGAGAACGCCGTCCGTAGTCTCATACGGAGGGAACGTCCCATCCAGCGTCAGCTCCGTCGACGTCCCGTCGATGTAGGTTTTCGCACAGATTTTCTCAAGGCTCTCCCTGATGTGGGCGGCGTCTTTTTGCGTGTTGGCTCTGGTATCAATTTTTATTTTACAGAAATCAGGTATGGCGTTGGAGGCAACGCCGCCCTCTATGGTATCAACGCTGACCGTGTAGCCATAGTCCTTCGGGGTAAGCTGCTGAATCTCAATAATTTTATGCGCGGTCTCTTCGATGGCGTTTCTGCCGTTCGCAAAAGCGTTACCGGGATGGCTCGCGACACCTTTCACGGAGACGGTATAATCGGCGCTGCCCTTCCTGCCGATACACACCCCACCGTCTGCGACGCCGGTCTCCATGTTAAAGGCAAACAGCACGCCCTTCGCATAATCCGACAGTATTTGAACCGTTGAATTGGGCGCTACGGTCCTGTCGCCCTCTTCGTCGCCCGCAAATGCGATTTTTATTGGCAAGGCGTCAAATCCGATATGATTCAATGCCTTAGCGCAAAACAGCGATATGGCGATACCGCCCTTCATATCAAGAACGCCGGGGCCATATGCCTTTCCATCTTCAATTTTAAATGGATCATCGCCGAAAGTTCCCTTTTTAAAAACCGTATCATAGTGTCCGGTAAACATAACCGGACGGGAGGGCCTGTCCTCTCCGAGGACGCCGGTCAAAACCGGCGCGAAGCCATCGCCGGCATCGGCTAACCGACATTTAAAGCCCTCTTTCTCAAATGCGCGCTTTAAAAAATTGGCCGTATCCGTCAGCGGAGCGACTTCGTCATATCTGCCCTCGTGATTTACCAGCTCCTCCCAAAAAGCCAGCATCTCTTCCCGGCTGTTCTCAATAAATTCAAAAAGCTGTCGCCTTGTCTCCGCCTTGTCAATATCGCATTGATACATCTTTTACATTCCCCCTCATATTTGTAACATTCCAGTTTTATTTTTCATCTTTCTGAAACTATATAAAAAATACTCTTGGAGAATCATCCTGTCCAATATATAATGACTCTATTACTTATAGATAATATCTATATAGAAATATGAGGAGGCAAATATGGAGCTCTTTCAGTTACGTTATTTTTTAACGGTAGCAAAATACGAAAATTTTTCAAAGGCCGCTGAAGAACTCCTCATTTCGCAGCCCTCAATCAGTAAAGCGATAAAAATGCTTGAAACGGAATTGGGCGTCAGCGTATTTGAAAGAAAGGGCAAACGGGTTACCCTTAACAATGCCGGCAAAGCTTTACGGGAGAGGCTAAATGGAATAATGAGCACCCTTGACAACCTGCAAAACGAGCTGAGCGTGGCCGCCGGAGCCAAGCAGTCGACGATTATTTTTAACGTTCTCACAGCCTCGTCTCTTCTGCCGGACATTCTATTAAAATTTAAAAAAGAGTATCCTCTCATAAACTTCCATTTGATTCAAAAAAGCGTGGCGACAAAGTTCGATCTATGTATAACGTCGACGCTTCCCGATACATTATTAAATAACGGGATTCTGGTATTGGGAGAAGATATAAAGCTGGCGGTGCCGCTGACGTCTCATTTTTCTCTCTACGATTCGGTAGATTTGAGAGATCTCAGACAAGAAAATTTCATGCTGCTGAACAAGGGCTATACTTTGCGCACAATAACTTCTCATTTCTTTGACCTTTGTGGGTACAGCCCGAATATCGCGTTTGAAAGCGATAATCCGCATGTTATCAGAGATCTGGTCGAAGCAGGCCTCGGCATCTCGTTATGGCCGGAACTTTCGTGGGGTAAGATACGACATCACCGCGCAAAGTTACTGCATATAAAAAATCCAACATGCCGGCGTAATATATTCGTAACCTGGCCAGATAAGAAAAAAATAAGTCCCGAGGCACAAATTTTTCTTAACTTCATAAAATTTTATTTTCAGCGTCTGCACAGCGACTAAAAGCAGCATGTCTTATTTGTCCTGGCTGCCAGCTGCAATTACCGACTGGCAGGTATCTTATATGACGCGGGCGGCCCTCTCTGAACGAAAGGGCCGCCTGATAATTATTTTTTAAGCAAGAGCTATATTCTATCTGGGTTCGAGCAGTCCGTAGCCGCCCTCTTCCCTGCGGTATACGACGTTGATCGCGCCAGTCTCGTCGTTCTTGAAGAGGAAGAACGAATGGCCCAGCAGATCCATCTGCATCGTAGCCTCGATCGGCGTCATGACATCCACCGTGAATTTCTTTCTTTTTACGATTTCACGCACCGGCTCGTCTTTATCCATCGCCGGGGCCGGGATAAGCTCAGGGTCGATATCGAAGGAAATTTCCTGTACCTTCATGCGAACCTTGTCGGTGAGATAGCTCTTATGTTTTTTCACCTGGCGCTCGATATTCTTGAGAGCCTTGTCAAAGGCTTTGCGAAGGTCAGGGGCGTAATCCTCTCCGCGCATTACGACTCCGTTTACATTTGAGGTAATCTCAACCACATTCATTCCTCTTTTGTAGTTGAGCGCGACCTGAGTGTCCAGGATACGGTCAAAGAACTTTTCGATCTTGAAAAGCTTCTTCTCCATATAATCCTTAATATCTCCGGGGAGTTCAACATTGCGCGTGACAAAACGTACCTCCATAGCAACTCCTCCATTCGTATGGTGCTTTATATTACTGTTACTGCCATTATTCTAGCATGATATCCAAATAGGCTCAAATGTGCAAATTGTGTAAATATTAGTCACATTAGTAATGCCAAAAGGTTTATATTTAATCACACAGCCATCTTAAAATAGGTAAAAAGCAATAGTGGCGTAAGATAGGGTTTAGTATTATAATATCTGCACTTTATGCGTTTCTTGTTTTAGGATTGCATTATTGCCATTTAAAGAATGGAGGTTATAAAAGTGAAGTTTTCTAAGAAGATACTGAACATCAAACCATCAGCTACCCTGAGCATTTCAGGTAAGGCGAAGACCATGAAGGCCGAGGGCAAACCCGTCATCTCTTTCAGCGCGGGAGAACCCGACTTCAATTCGCCGAAGTCCGCCCGCGAGGCGGGAATCGACGCGATCAACCGCGGCGAATCGCACTACACGCTGAACCCCGGCATAATAGAGCTGCGCCAGGAGGTCTGTAATTACTATAAGAGGCGTTTCGGCCTTGATTACACCCCGGCGGAGGTCATCATCGCCCCCGGAGCGAAGCCCCTTCTCTACGAAGCGCTGCAGGCGCTCGTCGACGAAGGCGACGAGGTGATCCTCTTCGCCCCCGCGTGGGTCAGCTACGTCGAACAGATACATATGGCCGGCGGCGTGGAAAAGGTCGTCGACACCATCGCGACCGGACTGCTGCCGACGAAGGAAAACCTTCTCGCGGCCATCGGACCGAAGACGGTGGGACTCATCCTCAACTCCCCCTCAAACCCTACGGGCGCCATCTACCCCGAAGAGACGATGAAGATGATCGCCGAGGTCGCGAAGGAAAAGGACCTCTGGATAATCTTTGACGAAATATACGAACGTTTTGCCTACGCCCCCGCAAAGCATGTGAACATCCTCAACGTCGCTCCCGAGATCAAAGACCGCGTGCTGATAATAAACGGCGTCAGCAAGGCCTATGCGATGACCGGCTGGCGTATCGGCTACGCGCTCGGCCCCAAAGAGATCATCGCGAAGATGAGCACGCTGCAGACGCACCTCACCTCCAACGCCTGCTCGATCGCCCAGTGGGCGGCCTGCGGCGCCGTCAAAGAGGCCGACGCCGACGTCGACGCGATGCGCGACGAGTTCGCGAAGCGCCGCCGCGTCATCGTCGATCTCATCCGCGAAATGCCCTACGTCTCGGTAAAGGAGCCGGAGGGCGCCTTCTATGTCTTTGTCGACATACGCAAATGCCCAATCCCCGACGACATGGAGTTCTGCGAGAGGCTGCTCAACGAAAAGTACGTCGCCGCTGTTCCGGGTACGGCTTTCTTCGCCCCCGGATTCCTGCGCCTCTCCTATGCCTGCTCGATGGAAAACATCAAAGAGGGTATGGCACGGATGAAGGAATTTTTGGAAGGGCTCAAAAAATAGCAGGATAATCTATAACGGACGAAAATAGCCCGCGCGGTTGTGCGGGCTATTTTTAATGTCAGTTATTTTTGACTGTAGCCGCTACCGCTTCAGGAACAGGTCGACGATCTCCCGCAGCGATGAAATTTTCAACACTTCGATCGGATAGTTATCCTTCGGTGTGCGGCGGCTTATCACGGCGCGTTTGAAGCCAAGGCGCGCCGCCTCTTTTACGCGCATAAGCGTGCGCCCTGAGGGCCGCACCTCACCCGCGAGGCCGACTTCGCCGATGAAACAGACGTCCGAGGGTAGCTCTATATCCGTGACGGCGGAGGCCAGAGAGGCGCATATCCCCAAATCGGCCGCCGGGTCTTTTAGCTGCAGCCCGCCGGCGACGTTCAGATAGATGTCGCTCGTGCGCGATGGAATGCCGCAGCGGCGTTCAAGCACCGCGAGAAGAAGCTGCAGACGGCTGATGTCGATGCCGCGCGCGGTACGTTTCGGATATGGGAACGGCGTGACGCAGCCAAGCGCCTGTATCTCAGCCGCAAGGGCGCGGGAACCCTCCAGCACCATTGAGATCGACACCCCGGAACTTCCGAGATCGGTGCCGTTCCAATAGAGCCTGCTCGGGTCGTTCACCGCGGAGAGGCCGCGCTCCGACATCTCAAATATCCCCAGCTCCTCCGTGCTGCCGTAACGGTTTTTCTCCGCCCGCAGCAGGCGGTTGGGCGAGTTTTGCTCGCCTGAGAAGAGCAGCACCACGTCGACGAGGTGCTCAAGCAGCTTTGGCCCCGCAATCTGCCCCTGCTTGGTTATATGACCGACCAGTACGGTCGGTATGCCGCAGCGTTTCGCCGTCTCGACGGCCATCGCGGCGACGCCTTTGACTTGGCTCGGCGAGCCGGCCCAGCCGCTTTCGCTGTCGGCGCGGAAGGCCTGCACGCTGTCTATGACCATAAATTTATATCCGTGGCTTTCCGCCGCCGCGAGCGACGAGGGAAGGTCGCTCTCACATAGCAGATCCAGCCCCTGCGTCATGAGTCCGAGCCTCCGGCCGCGCAGCGCCAGCTGTCCGGAGGATTCCTCCCCCGATATGTAGAGCACGCGGCTGCCGCGTTTCGCCATCTCGGCACATACCTGCAGCAGAAGGGTGGATTTCCCCACTCCCGGTTCGCCGCCAAGCAGCATGACGCCGCCCTGCACCCAGCCGCCGCCAAGCACGCGGTCCAGTTCCTCGATGCCGGAGAGTATCCGCTCCGGTTCTTCGACTTCAAGTCCGGATATGGGAAGGGCGGCCTTCGCCGCCGCCACAAGCCCGCCCTTGACCGTCTGTATGGGAGTATCATCCTCCATCGTGCCCCAGGAGCCGCATTTGGGGCAGCGTCCCATCATCGTCGTGCTGCGGTATCCGCACTCGGAGCACCTGTAACTATTTATCTCTTTTTTTGCCATTCTTATTTTAACCCCACGGCCACGAAATACGCCGGCCGTCCTCTCCGCGTATAGCTTTTTTTATCTCTTCAAAGGTCGGTTCCTCAAGCATCATTTTCGTACAGTTGGCGCGCGACAGCGTTTCCAGCATGTGTGAGTCGGACGATCTTATGAAGGTACGCTCCGGATATTGCTCACGCCACCTTTGCGCCTCGTCGTGGTTGAGACGGCGGGAAAGCTCAAAGGCGTCTACGGGGTAATCCTCAGGCATCGGACCAAGCGCCGCCGGATATGAGAAGGCCGGACGGTCCACATGGGCAAGAATCGCGAGGCCACCCATCTCCTTCGTCTTGGCGACGACCTGATCGACTTCGTAGCCCGCACCCTGAATGAGGAAGGTTTCTTCCTCTTTCACAATCTCATTGTTCGCGTCGACGACGATCTGATAGCCGAAATGCTCGACGTCGTTGGGGATCGGACGGATGCGCTGCCAGAGCCATTCTTTATAGGCGAGGGCCGTATCGTAATCGGGAAAGACACAGAGTATATGGATATCTTCCGCGCTCTGAGTTTCGATACAGGGAAGCACGACGGGCGAACCCGCCGCGGCCCCATATATGCCGGGATAGTTCTCACAGGTATTGTGGTCGGCAATGCCGATAATGTCCAGTTTCGCCTCGCGCGCCTGTTCGACGATCT
This sequence comes from Cloacibacillus sp., assembly GCF_020860125.1. NCBI lineage: Bacteria > Thermotogati > Synergistota > Synergistia > Synergistales > Synergistaceae > Cloacibacillus > Cloacibacillus sp. The sequence goes on from NZ_JAJBUX010000030.1 coordinate 19,791, forward strand.
CCGGGGCCCCCATTTCGAGCTCCCCGCAGGGAGAGAGCAGCGTGTGTATATGAAGATCTACCCAGAAGGGTTTCAGCAAGACTCTATCCCTTTACTCCCAGCGCGCTGAGTTTTGCGCAGACTTCATAGAGGCTCTCAGGAACGGAGAGTATCGTTATGTTTTCCGTTTTGCAGCGTTCGATGAGATCCTCCGGCGCGCGGCGGCCAGAGGCGATGATGATCATCGGCAGATCCTTGAGCACCGCGACGGCGGCGACATTCAGGTGCGCCTGGATCGTAACCCATAGAGAGCCTTCCTGAGCGACGCCCATTATAAAGCTCAGCAGATCACCGGCTATAGCCTCCGTGACCTCGCGTCCGCCGTCTCCCTGGCACTGCCGTTCGCCGCCCAGCGCCGCGCAGATATCGTCTATCGTCAATTCGCTCCACCCTTTCTCTTCAATGTCTGAGGCTGTGATTCCGAAAGAATCACGATCTTATTGGCCAGCGAGGCGATACCCTCGCGAAGCTTGAAGATGCAGTCGGTGACCGAGCCGTGGCCGCGCACGATCTCCTCGGCCATCGCCTGGCAAGAGGGACGCCCACAGGAGCCGCAGTCGATATGCGGCAGACCGGAATATATCTCCTTCATCTGCTGGAGCTTCACCATCGCGTCCGCTACATTGTCGGAGAGCGGCAGACGCGGGCGCGGCAGATATTCTTTGGTGATGGACCAGAAATCCATCGCGTAGAGCTCTTCAACACGCCGCAGGTCCTTTGGCGTTATATTCCAGCTGGTCTCCATGTTATTGAGTCTAAGGTTAGCGAGGAAGCGCGAGTCGGCCGTGCCGATGCCGCCGATGCAGCCCGTATCGCAGACGCGGCATTCGATGAAGTCCACCGAACGCAGCCTTCCAAGCTTGAGCTCCTGCAATACGTCTATAGTGTTCCTCATGCCGGAGACGGCTAGCATCGTCAGCTTCTTTTCGGAAAACGCCTGAATATGGCGGGCTTCGCCGCCGCGCCGCGCCCACTGCACCCAGCGGTTGTTGCGCTCCTTCGGCGCCTGTCCGGTGCCCAGCGAGACATTACTCGCCATGATGCTGCGCGCCACCCGGCGGACAGTGACCGCGTGGTTTATCGGCGAGCGTTCACGTCCCTGAGGCTCCTTGATCATCGTGATCTTTGAAGAACAGGGGGCAAGCAGCGTCACGGGCACGCTGCTGTTCGTCCTCATGCGCCAGAGGTCTGCCCCCAGCTCAAGCGGAGAACATATATGTACGACCCGCGACAGCAGCTCGGGGAAACGCGACTGTATGAGCCGCAGCACGGAGGGGCAGTAGCAGGATATGAGCGGGAGCGAAGAACCCTGCGTGCGCGCGATCATCTGCGCGGTCGCGTAGGCGCAAAGATCGAAAGCCTCTTCCACCTCGTCGATCAGTACATTGAAATCAAGGGAGCAGAGGACCTCTTCAAGCTGGGACGGATTCATGTAATGGCTGAACTGCGAGAAAAAAACGGGGTCGGGGACCAGTGAAACCCGTGAGGTTTCCTTTAGGCGGTTCCAGTCGTCCTCCTCTATGCCGAGCGCCTGCCGGTGGCAGGAACGTAAGCATTCGCCGCAGTCGATACATAACTCCCCGATAATGCTGATCTCACCGTCAACGATTCGGATGGCTTCGGCTGGACATACCCTGATGCAGTTTACACATCCCTGACACGCCTCTCTGGAGATTTTAACGCTGTGGAGCATTGGCACTCACCCCTTTGCCTTTAATTTTTATTAAAAAACACCGTACTTCTGAGCGTAGTTCCCTTACCTACCTCTGATTCTATTTCAAATGTATCACTGTTGCGCTTTATGTTCGGCAGTCCCATGCCGGCGCCGAAACCCATTTCCCGGGCCTGCTCCGTCGCCGTGCTGTAGCCAGCGGTCATCGCCTTGCTGATGTCGGCGATTCCGGGACCTTCGTCTTTAACCACCAGATCCACATGATCCTCCGATATCATCGCCTGCAGAGTTCCGCCGCCGGCGTGGATCACCAGATTGATCTCGGCTTCGTAGGTGATGATCGCGACACGCCTGCAGACATCGGAAGCTATTCCTAACATTTTGAGGGTATTTTTTATATTATTCGAGGCTGCGCCGGCAACCATAAAATCGTTCCCCTCAATTCTGTATTCAAGACAGACAGGGGCTCCCATATTTTACATCTCCTGAATCTGTATGCTCGGTTTCATACCCTTCTCATAGAGGACGCCACAGGCTTCAAACATACTGTATCTTGTAAGGAGAATAGGGATCCCGTTATCTTTCGCCAGCTGAACGGTCTCTTCAAGCGGGACCTTTCCGCGCACGAATACGATGGCGGGGATGTCGAGCATCTGCGCGGTGCGCACGATCTGCACGTTTGTCAGCCCGGTCAGAAGTAGCGAGCCCGGCGTGCAGAATGCGAGCACATCGCTCATAAGATCACATGCATAGGCGTTGTTTACCACAATACTGTTAAGATCGTCCGATGTTGAAATATTTTTAGCATCAAGTAATGATGCCAATTCTTGCAAAGTCATCTTCTCTGCCCCCTGAAAACTTTATTTGTATGCTATAGAGAGAGTACAAACTCATTGTGTAAAGAATAACAAAGAGAGGAGAGAAAAACAAGTGCGCATAGATGCCACTATTCACAATAAATGTAGTAATATATGGGCGAAACCTAAGAGGAAGTGATTTTTATGTTCTTATTCTATATTTCCGCCTTTGCTTTGCTCGCCATCTTTGTCGGAACGGGCATCGTTATCGGCAGCAGGGGCGCCGGTAAAAAAGACTATAGCCTTGGCGGACGAAGGGCCGGGGCGACGGGCGTCACGGGGATACTGCTCGGCGCGCTCGTCGGCGGCGCCTCTACCGTGGGGACCGTCCAGATGGCCTATACCTACGGCATGACGGCCTGGTGGTTCACCCTCGGCGGCGGCATCGGCTGCCTGCTTCTGGGGCTGCGTTTCGCGGTGCCGCTGCGCAGCTCGGAGATAACGACGATCGCCGACTACCTTGAAAGAAGCTACGGCGGCTCCCGCTGCGGCGCGGCGATCGCCTTTACCGCCACCATCTCCTCGTCGGTCGGCACCTTCATCTCCATCTGCGCGCAGTTCCTCGCCTGCCTCGCGCTGATACGCGGCGTGCTGCCGCTTCCAGCGTGGAGCGCCACCATCGTCGCCGCCCTCTCGATATGGGGCTTTATCGCCGCCGGCGGGATGAAGAGCTTCTCCACCCTCGGCACGGCAAAAATATTCATCCTTTACATAGTGCTCGTGATCTGCGCGGGAGCGGCATATTATCACGGCGGCGGTTTCGCCGCCACGACAAAGACGCTGGGCTTCCATCCGTGGTTCAACCTCTTCGGGCGCGGTTTCTTCCCCGAACTTGGATACCTCGCCTCGATGATCGTCGGCGTCTTCACGACACAGATATACATACAGTCGTTCGCGGCGGCCAAAGACGCCGCGGCGGCCCGGACGGGAGCCTTCGCCTCCGCGGTGCTGATGCCGCCGATGGGGCTCCTCGGAGCCTGGATAGGACTCTCCGTGCGCGCAAGCGGCGTCGAGATCGCCCCCGACAGGGTGCTGTCGTGGTTCATCATGGACTCTTTTCCGCCTCTCTTTGGCGGGCTGATCTGGGGCGGCGTCCTCATCACCGTCGTCGGCTGCGCGGCGGGCCTTATTCTCGGCATCGCCACCAATATAACAAAGAACTTCATCCCCAAAAGGATAATGGAAAGATACGCCTCAAAAGACAGCGCCATACAGCAGGGGCTCGTAATATTGATGATAATCCTCGCGGCGCTCTCCGGCGTCGGCGGCGCCGGTTCGATGATATTGGAATGGAGCTTCGTAAGCATGGGGCTGCGCGGCGCGGGAACTTTCTTCCCCTTCGTGCTCGCGGTGCTCAAACCAGGCTTCCTCTCTCCGCCCTGGGCGCTCGCCTCCAGCATCGGAGGACTCGCGGGAATGCTGTTGTGGGCGGCGGCGGGACTGCCTCAGGACCCGCTCTTCGCCGGACTAGCGGTCTCGGCGCTGTGCGTGGCGGCGGGAATCATCTTCGGAAAAAGGGAATTGCCCTTATAAAAGGTTTCTCAGCTGTGTTCCCTGCCCCAGAGACACATGGCGTCCATGATCGGAAGCAATGAGAGCCCTTTTTCCGTGAGGGAATACTCCACCTTCGGCGGCACCTGCGGATACTCGCGCCGCTCTACGATGCCTGAGGCCGCAAGCTCCTTCAGCGCCATGCTCAGCGCCCTGTAAGAGACGCCGCCCATCTCGCGGTGCAGTTCGTTGAAGCGGATATTATTATCCCTCTGCGCGATCAGGTAGATGATGATCATCTTATGTTTCCCGCCGAGTATAGAGAGCGTGTAGCCAAAATGAGTATCCTTCAGCAGCTCTCCCGGCGCGACGCAATTTTTGTTTACTGCCATCGTCACTCACCTTTTGTATAGTAACTGAAAAAATATTGCGTTCTTGTTTTTACCTCTCCCATTATATAGACTTATGCCATAACAGACAAAGTAAAAATAATCTTATGGGAGGAATCGATTATGGGAGAGAAAAAAATACTGACGATGCTTCTGGGCAGCCCGAGAAAAGGCGGCAACTCCGAGACGCTGGCCGACGCCCTCGCCGCGGGCGCGGCGGAAAAGGGTTATGAGGTGAGAAAGGTCCGTCTGGCCGGAATGACCCTCAAGGGCTGCATCGACTGCCGCCGCTGCTGGAGCGCGGGGACGCCCTGCATTCAGCGCGACGACATGGATAAAGTCTACGCGGATATCGAGGCGGCGGATGTCGTCGCCCTCGTCTCGCCGCTCTACTTCTTCACCTGGCCGGCGCAGATCAAGCCGGTATTCGACCGGCTGCTGCCCTTCTACGCCAAAGAGGCCCCGCGCGGACTCAAAGGCAAAAAGACGCTCCTCCTCTCAGTAGCGGGAGACAACGAGGCGGAAGTTTTCGACGGACTGCGGGCAACCTACCGCCTTACGGCCAATTACCTCGGCTGGGAAAACGCCGGCGAGGTCTGCGCGCACGGAATCTATACGCGCGGTGAGATGGAAGAGAAGGGAGCCGCCTGGCTCGAAGCGGCGAAGGAACTTGGCAGAGGGCTCTAAAGACACATATAAGAAAAACGAAACATGCCCCGCTTCACAGTGAAGCCGGGGCCTGTTTTTATCTTTAACGGTGGCGCGTACGCCGCGCGGGACGGCGCTTACCTCTTATATCCGATGATATCCCTCAGCAGCATCCTGCGCCATTCCTGGCCCTTCTCGTCCTCAACGCCCTTCGTCGTAAAGCCGTCGATCACGCCCAGCACGCCGCGCCCCTGCCCGCTCTCGGCGACCAGCAGCTGCAGCGGATTCGCCGTCGCGGCAAAGATGCGGCAGACCTCCTGCGTATCCTTTATCCTGTTCAGCACATTGATGGGATAGCCCTTGCGCATCACGATAATAAAAACATGGCCCGCGTTTATCCTCTTCGCGTTCTCCACCGCGGCCTGCTCCATCTCGGCGTTGTTCCCATCGTGGCGGATGAGGCAGTCTCCAGAGGCCTCGCAGAAGGCAATGCCGAACTCAAAACAGGGAGCGGCAGTCACCATCGCCTCATAGAGATCCTCCACCGTTTTTATAAAATGGCTCTGCCCCACGATGACGTTCGCATCTTCGGGAATATCCACCTGCACGATACCTATATTCAGATTCTCAGCCATAAAAAACACCTCCGAAAATATTCTTTACCTCCATTAGTATAGCATCTTCCCCACAATAAAAAAGCGGCGGCCCCATCGCTAAGGCCGCCGCGGACTGACAGTTCGTTCCGTTACTTCTTCTTGAGCTCCGCGATCACCGCGTCCGTGATATCGATACCGCCGTAGAATACCGCTTCCTTGTCCACGACGACGGTGAGCTTCTTCTGGTTCGCCACAGTCCTGATCGCAAGGTTGATATCCTTGAAGAGCGGCTCCATGAGCTTCTGCTCTTCCTTCGCAAGCTCCTGGCGCTTCGACTGGTAGATCTGGGCCTTTTTCTTATCGTCTGATTCCTTGTCTATCGCCGTCTGGGCTTCCTTCTGCTTGCTCGCGGTGATGTCCTTGAGCTGCTTCTGGACCTGCTCAAACTTAGGATGCTGGAGCATGATCTTCTGTGTGCTTATCGTACCGATCACATCAGCTGCAAAGGCCGAACCTGCCATAAACAGAGCGGCTGTCACAGCTAAAATTGATACTAAAACTGTCTTTCTCGAAACCATTGAATTTCCTCCTCTTGTTCGCAGGGGTATTTTTCAAATAACCTCTGACTGCCTGACCTGAGTATTTTACATTGTTTTTCCCATAAAGTCCACGCATAATCTGTGATATCAGGGCAAACACATCATGAACGATATAAATCGGCGTTTATAAGCTAATAGCAAAGCGCCGGTCTATCTCCCATCCTCCGCCGCCTGACGCGTTTCGGCTCTTTTTCATAAAAAACACGTCAAAATATTTTACGTGAGGAATTTTTAGGTATTATTACTGTATAATAAAATGAATTATTCCGTTAAGGAGGACAAGACAATGTGCGAAACAGACGGCGGCGCGGACGCCAAGAAACTTAGGTTGCCCCCCCCACAAGACTAATCATAAGTTACAGTTAACGTTTTTTTTACTCTTACTTATCTTCACGGCGTTCGCTACGCTCTCCCTCTCATGGGCGGACGACGGCAATCCACCCCCGAATAACGACGACGTCCGTCAGATCGCCACCAGCGGCGACCTCATCAGCTTCCGCGACGCCGTCAACGCTGGCAGCGCGGACATCAACGCGAAACTCATGAACGACATCGACCTATCGGACAGCGACGGCAGCCCCTCGGAATGGATACCCGTCGGCCAATACACAGATAAGACACCCAACGGCTACGCCGGCAGCTTCGACGGCGGCGGCTTCACCGTGAGCGGCTACATCGTCGCCTCCGCCGACGCGGTGAGCGCGGACAAAGACGGCAGCCTCGCCGCGGGCTTCTTCGGCCTCGCCGGCCAAAGTGCCAAGATCCGCGGCCTCACCGTCAGCGGCGTCGTCAGCGTTGACATCGGCAACGATGGCATCGATATCCACGCGGGCGGTATCGCGGGACGTAACAACGGCGGCACGATATCGGACTGCGTCAGCGGCGGCGAGGTCTCGGCCTCCGGCGGCGGCGGCGACCACAACAGCTACGCGGGCGGTATCGCGGGAGACAACGACAGCGGCACGATAACCGGCTGCGCCAACAACGGCGAGGTCTCGATCTCCTACGGCTTCCAAAACTACGCGGGCGGTATCGCGGGAGACAACGACAAAGGCACGATTACGGACTGCGCCCACTACGGCGGCGACGTCTCCGCCTCCGGCGGCGAAAACAACTACGCGGGCGGTATCACGGGAGACAACGACGGCAAGATAATCAACTGCGCCCACTATGACGGTGATGTCTTGACCTCCCGCGATTTCTCATCATACACAAACCACGCGGGCGGTATCGCGGGAGTCAACAGCCCAGACGGCACGATAATCAACTGTGCCCACTACGGCGGCGAGGTCTCGGACTCCGGCAGCAGCAACAAAAACATGGGCGGTATCGCGGGAACCAACAGCCCAGACGGCACGATAATCAACTGTGCCCACTACGGCGGCAAGGTCACAGCCTCCGGCAGCGGCAGCAAAAACATGGGCGGTATCGCGGGATACAACAACGGCAGGATAACCAACTGCGCCCACTACGGCGATGTCTCGGCGTCAGGCGGCGCCAGGAACCGCGCGGGCGGTATCGTGGGATACAACTTTAGCGACGGCACAAACGACAGCACAATAACCAACTGCGCCCACTACGGCGGCAAGGTCACAGCCTCCGGCGGCAGTGGCTACAACCGCGCTGGCGGTATCGCGGGATACAACAATAAAGGCACGATAACCAACTGCGCCTACGGCGGCGGCGAGGTCTCGGCCTCCGGCACCGAAGACGCCGCGGGCGGCATCGCGGGATACAACACCACCACAGATAACCCAAATGGGGTAAACATATCCAACAGCTGCTGGCCCGTCTCCGGCGATTTTGAGGCCGTTGGCTCCGGCGACAAGGGCACGGACGCCGTCAGCGCCGACGTCGCCTCCCTCGACGCGGCGGAGATGCAAATGGCCGTCACTACCGTCCTGCCCGCGAAGCGGACGCTCCCCGTGGCGCTTGGCGGCTACGCCCCCGCCCTGGTCTCCTACCCGGGCAAGGCGGACGATATGACGGGCTACCTCTCCGTCAGCGGCGACATCTATGTCGCCTCGCCGGATATCGCCGGTATCTCCAGAGGCTGGCCCTGCGCCGTCTCCGGCAAAAAAATCGGCGTGACGGCGGTGAGCTTCGACATCGACCTCCGCGCCACCGATTTCGGCAGCCTCAGGAGCGACCCCAAACCGATCGCCGCAGGCTGCGCCGCCGCCCCCCTCGCCTTCTCCGTCGCCGTCAGCAGCATCAGCCTCGACAATACGACGCTGGAGCTGACGGTCGGGGAAAAACAAATACTCATCGCCTCTGTTGAGCCGGTTGACGCGAAAGATGAGATCAAATGGAAGAGTACGAGCACTGACATCACCGCGGTCGATAATAAGGGTGAAGTGACCGCCGTCAAAAGAGGCAAAGCGACGATCACCGCCTCCGCCAGAGGCGTCACCGCCAGCTGTGATGTGACCGTCTTCCAGAAAATCGAAAGCCCGGACGTTACGCTCTCGCCGGACGTCTTCATCTACGACGGGAATAAAAAAGAACCGAAGGTAACGGTCACTGTCAGCGGCGATACCCTCGTCGAAAGCAGCGATTATACCTTAGTCTATGACGACAACACTGAGGTCGGAGAAGCGACGGCGACGGTGACGGGCATAAAGAGTAATTACTACTCAGGCACGGTAATCAAGGACTTCACCATCCTCCCCAAGCCCGCCTCTCCCGACGTCACGGATAAGACACGCACTGACGCCGACGGCTCCGGCGTCCTCGTCGTCGAGCCGAATACCACGGAGGAGTTCGCCGTCTATGACGCGCTTGGCCGTCTGAGCTTTGACAAGGCCCTGCCGGACAACATCAGCGCCGACGCGAAGGCCGTACAGCCCGGGAGCGCCGA
>NZ_JAJBUX010000031.1 GCF_020860125.1 Cloacibacillus sp.
GTAAGCTCCGACAACGCCGCGACGCTGGTCTTCGGCGACACGCGTTTCCCGCGCGACACGGACCGCAAGGACTGGTGGGACGAGTTTGAGTGGGATATTTTCAAACTGAATCTCAAAAAGAGCGAGGAGTGGACGCAGCGCTATGACTTCCCGCTCATCGAGCAGATACGTGTCACCTCGAACGACCAGCAGGGCATTACGATGAACATCATCGGCCCGAAGCCGCTGGTGCTGAAGGATATCTCCGGTATGCCGGGCTCCGACAGCCTGCGGATCATGCTTGAGAGCCCGAGGGATATTACGCCGCCGCCGCTGATCCCAAAACCGCGCCCCGTTCCCGCCGGCGACCCGCTCTCCATTTCGACGCCAGTTACTCTGGAGCTGCGCGAGGTCTCGGTGCGCGAGGTGTTCCGTATGCTCGCGAAGCTCAAGGATCTTAACCTTGTGCTCGACGCCTCCGTGCCGGAGACGCCGATGACCTTCTCCTTCAAGAATACCCGTTTCGGAGAGGTATTCGCCTACATGCTGCGCATGAACGAGCTTTCATATTCTCTGGTCGGCAAGACGCTTGTCGTAGGCACCGCCGACAGTATTGGCAAGACGCTGGGACAGAATCAGACGCGCCAGTATAAGGTGGCTTACGCCGAGGTGGCGAAGATGCCGGCGATAATCATGGGGCTCGTGCCTCTGCCGAAGCCGCCCGTCGTCGACGAACGTCTGCGTTCGCTCTATATTACGGCGACGCCGGAGCAGCACCGCCAGATCGAGACCTTAATAAACCGCGTTGACCACCCCGGCAGACAGGTGATGATCGAGGCGCGCCTCATCGAGATCAATGACGGCGCGCAGCAGGAGATCGAATCGATGATCGCCGCGGTCTATAAGGGCTGGATATTCACCTACGGCGCTACGGGGCTGGGCACGCGTTACACATATGGCAACGGACTGATCAAGCCGAATGTTAACCCGGTTGGGACGACTACGCAGGGCGAGCTGCCTATTGTAGGCGGTACGACCGATTCGACATTCCCGTCGAATGTCGTCGATCCGGCGATGAAGATGCTCGACGCCGGCCTCCGCGCGATGGAGTCGGACAATAAGGGCAAGGTGCTAGCCTCTCCCTCCGTCGTCGCCCTTGACGGTCAGAAGGCCTCCGTTAAACTGACCCATAATTATCTCTACCAGTCCGGCGTCGACGACAACGGCAATCCGGAGTTCTCGAACCAGGAGACGGGGCCGATGCTTGAGTTTACGCCGACGATGGGCCGTGACGGTTTCCTGACTATTAAGATGAAGATATCTACGGGAGAGATCGTCTCCTTCCGGCGTTCCGGCGACTCCGAAGCCCCGGAGACGACGAAGCGCGAGGTCGACACCCAGGTGCGCGTCCGCAACGGCGAGATATTCGTCATGGGCGGCCTCTATCAGGAGAATAAGACAAACAACGTCACGCGCGTGCCGATACTCGGATATATCCCGCTGCTCGGAGAACTATTCAAGTCGCGCACGTCAAAACATGTAAAGTCGCAGATGGCCTTCATCGCCATCCCCTATATCCTGGACATCCCGACCGGCGCCGCCGAAGTGTTCGACATGCCTAATGTCAGCCTTTATCAGTAAGGGGGCGGCATGATGGCCCACCAGCAGATAAAGGTCATCCGGCTTGGAGAGCTTCTGCTCAACGCCGGCGTGATATCGCAGGAAAATCTTAACGCCGCGCTCGCGGAGCAGAAGGTCTCGCATCTCCGCCTCGGGGAGATCCTGATAAAAGAGGGATATCTGACGGAGAACCACCTAGCGGAGGCTCTCTGTACGCAGCTGGACCTTGAGGCCGTATCTCTCGTAAAGATGCGCCCGCAGCAGGAGGCGCTGTCGCTCGTCCCTGAGAATGTGGCGACGCGTCTCAACCTCCTGCCGCTTCAGCTCATCGGCGACGACAGGATCGTCGTGGCGATGGCCGACCCGATGGATACCTACGCGGTAGACGAACTTTATCTGCTCACGAATAGGGAGATCGATATACGCGTCGCCACCTCGACGGACATCCATAAGGCCCTTGTCAGTTACTACCGGGTGCAGACCAGCGTCCACGACGCGATGACCGACGTCATGAAGCAGGAGCAGGCGGTGCAGTCCGCTCCCAACATCGTCACCGTTTCGCAGACGACGGCGCAGGACGTCACCAATATCGCCGCCGACGCCGCGCCCGTCGTGCGTCTTGTAAACAGCATTCTTGAGCAGGCGGTGCGCGAAAAGGCCTCCGACATCCACATCGAGCCGACGGAATCGATGACGCGCGTGCGTCTCCGTATCGACGGCACGCTGTTCAGCAATATAGAGATCCCCAGCAACCTCCACCTGCCGCTCATTGCCCGTATCAAGATACTTTCGGGGATGGACATCGCGGAAAAGCGGCGTCCGCAGGACGGACGAATCCTCATCAAGGTCGCGGGCTCGCGCATCGACCTGCGCGTTTCGACGCTCCCATCCATTTTGGGTGAGAAGGTGGTGCTGCGTCTGCTGGACCAGAGCAACGACCGCATCGGGATGGAAAAGCTTGGCTTCGGCGACACACAGCGGGAGCTGCTGCACGAGGCGATCATGGCCTCCAACGGCATCGTGCTCGCCACGGGGCCGACCGGCTCAGGCAAGTCTACGACGCTCTATTCGCTGCTGGAGATACTGAACGACCCCTCGAAGAATATCATCACGCTTGAGGACCCGGTCGAATTCACGATCGCCGGTCTCACTCAGATACAGATCAACGAAAGGATCGGGCTTACCTTCGGGAGCGCCCTGCGCTCGATCCTGCGCCAGGACCCAGACATAATAATGGTCGGAGAGATCCGCGACACGGAGACCGCGCAGCTCGCGGTGCGCGTCGCGCTTACTGGGCATCTCGTCCTCAGCACGCTCCATACGAACGACGCGCCGACCGCCGTCAACCGTCTCGTCGACATGGGAGTGTCGCGCTTCCTTCTGGCCTCCTCGCTGCGCGCCGTGCTCGCCCAGCGCCTTGTGCGCAGCCTCTGTCCGCATTGTAAGGAGAAGCTCTTCGTCAACGCGGCGATGGAGGCGGAGACGGGCATCCCCGCCGGTACGATGGTCTACGGTCCGAAGGGCTGTCCGGAATGCCGCTTCACCGGTTATAAGGGACGCACGGTGATCGCCGAGATCATGCCGGTGGATAATACGCTGCGCGCGATGATAAACGACGGCGCTTCGGAACAGGAGCTGCGCGACTACTCGCGCCGTTTTGGAATGATAACGCTGCGCGAGGACGCGCGCCGCAAGGTGGAAGAGGGCATTACGAGCATCGACGAGATGCTCTTTACGACGATCATAGATTAGGAGCCTGTCAATGCCGGGATTTGTTCTGAAAGATACCCTGATAAGGGGAATAAACAGCTGCGCGAGCGACGTGCACCTAAGCGTCGGCGATGTGCCGATGCTGCGAATAGACGGAAATCTTGTACGTATCCCCGACGCTCAGCCGCTGACGGCGGAGGAGATGCGCGAGGCGGTGCGCGAACTGCTGACGGAGAGCCAGATCGAACACTTCGACGATGAGCGGGAATACGACTTCAGCTTCAGCCTCGACATGGGGGTAAAGGAGCAGCGTTTCCGCGCCAACTTCTCTCACGAAAAGGGAAATCCGGCGCTTGCGCTGCGCGCAATCACCGCCAACATTCGTACGATGAAGCAGCTGGGGCTGCCGGACGACCTCAAGGTGATGACGCAGAAGAACAACGGTCTTTTTCTCGTCACGGGGCCGACCGGCTCCGGTAAGTCGACGACGCTCGCGGCGATCATCCAGGAGATAAATCTATCTCGTTCCGTGCATATCGTGACGATAGAGGACCCGATAGAATACCTCTATACCTCAGAGGTGGCGCTCATCCATCAGCGCGAGCTTGGCCGTGATACAAAAACCTTCGCCGAGGCGCTGCGCCGCGCGATGCGTCAGGACCCCGACGTCATCATGATCGGCGAATTGCGCGACCTCGAAACGATATCCTCCGCGATCACCGCCGCCGAGACGGGACATCTCGTGCTCGCGACGCTCCACACGCGCGACGCGGCCCAGAGTATCGACAGGATAATCGACGTCTTTCCCCCATATCAGCAGCAGCAGATACGCATCCAGCTCTCTTCGATGCTGCTGGGCGTCATGTCGCAGCAGCTGATCCCCCTCAAGGGGATACCGGGAAGGACGGTGGCGACGGAATATCTTGTCGCGACCAACGCTGTGCGCAACTATATCCGCGAGGGAAAGAGTTCGCAGATAAAGAATGTCATCCAGACCGGTTCGTCGCTCGGTATGCATACGATGGACCAGGACCTCGCCCACCTCTGCCGTGACGGCATGATCGGCAGAAAAGAGGCGTTGGGCCACGCCTATGATGTGGAGAGTTTCAACCGCTATATGATGTAGATGGGACGCCGCCGGGGGTTCCTGCTCGCGGAGGCGGTCGCCGTGCTTTTTTTCGCGCTATCTTTTTTTCTTGCCGTCACATCCATGCTTGCCATGGCCGCGAAGCTGGCCTCGCGCGGGATTTTGTCGATCGAGGCTGAAAGGCGGGCGGAAGAGTTTATCGCCGTTCTTGCTTCCGGCGGCGCGGACGAGCTGGCGGAGTTTGAGGTTGCGCGCCGTGTGATACCCGGCGGCGTCGCTGTGAGGCGCTATCGTTTTCCTGCCGGGGAGGGGAGGTGGGTGTCCGTTGTCTGGCCTGAAAAGCGGTGATAGAGGACGCGCGTTTACATTAGTTGAGTGTCTCGCGGCGCTCACGCTGGTCTCTTTTATACTTTCCCTGTTCTTTTCGCCCGTTAAATACGCTCTTTACGCCTACCGCCTGTACAACGACCGCCGGATCGCCGAATCACGTATCTGCACGGTCGGCGCCATATTACGGATGCCGGTTTTCTATTGCGCGCTGGGAATTCCCCTCGAAGCCGCAGAATACAAAAAGAGCTTCGGCTCGAATCTGTCGTCGCCCTTTAGCTGGAACGGCCCCATATCAGTCATACAGGGGAGGGACGGCGAGGCCGGCGGCTGTCTGCGTCTCGCCTATGGCTGCCCCGAACCCAGCCGCACGCTGAATGAATACGGCGTTGGAAAGACAGCCGCTCCTCTTCGCTTCGACGCGGCGGCGAACCCCAATTATTTCGCCCTAGACCTCTGGGACAAGAGCAAGTCGGTCAAGAACTGGGTGCTCTTTGAAAACTGCGTTCCCCGGCGCACGCCGCTTGTCGTGACGCGGGCCTCCGGCCCCGAGCTCCAGCTTAAAACGCTTTCGGCCGACGAAGCCGTCGTTCCCAAGGGGGATCGGCTGCTGCTTTTCCGCGCCATAGAGTGCTGGGCGCTGAATGACAGGCTCTATACGAAAGATTTTCGTACTAACGGCGATCAGCCGCGTGAGAACGGCGTCTGCGATATCCGCTTTTATCTGAACGGAGACAGGAGCCGGCTGACGGTATGTCTCATCGTGCGCGGCGACGACGATTCTCTTGCCCCCGGGCGCGTCGTCGGAGCGGAAAAGTGTCCTGAAGAGCTGCTCTCGCAGTGGCGCGGGCGTTCGCGGTATGTCCTTTACTGCGCCAGGTTCACCTGGCCGATATTAAATAACCGGGGCACACAGCTCCGCGGAATGGCGTATAATGGTGGAAATGCGTAAGTTAGCTCTTTTGGCCGATATTCTTTGCCCATAATATTTGATAAGTTAACACATTTTATGTTATGATTTTGTAGCATAGTCAGGAAATGATATATGTGGGCATGAGGTATGCTCATACGAGTACAGGGAGGCATTTTTATGGCACAGATAGTTGATACGAGCGATTTCCGTCCCGGCCTGAAGATCAAATGGGAGGGCGGAATGTGGGTCATCCTCGAATGTTCGCATCATAAGATGGGAAGAGGCGGCGCGATCGTCCGCGGCAAGCTCCGCAATCTCGAGACCGGTTCAGGCGTAGACCAGTCGTTTAAGTCGGGCGAGCGTTTTGAAAGGATCATCTTCGACGAGAAGCCCGCGCAGTATCAGTATAAGGACGGCGAGGATTTCGTCTTTATGGATATGGAATCCTACGACCAGGTGACGCTCTCGCCCGACGTTCTCGGCGATATGGTAAAGTTCCTTATAGACGACCTTGAGGTCAGCTTTGACATGTACGAGGGACGCGTGATGGGTATAGAGCTCCCGAACCAGGTGACGATGAAGATCACCGACACACCGCCAGGATTTAAGGGTGATACGGCCTCCGGCGGCGGCAAGCCCGCTACGACCGAGACAGGCCTTGTGGTTACTGTTCCGTTCTTTGTGGAAAACGGCGAGGAAATTGTCGTCGACACAAGGACGGGAGAGTATTTAGAGCGAGCGAAGAAGTAACCGGGCACTGGTTTCTTCCGGCATTCGCATAATCCAACAGGAGGGATTCAAATGAGCGCACGTGAGAAAATAGCATATTTGAAGGGGCTTATCGACGGACAGAATTTAACGGCTGATTCGCCTGACAAAGCAAAGTTTTACACCGCATTAGTTGATGCACTGGATTCCCTGGCTGTTGCAATTGAGGATCACGAAGAGGTACATGAGGAGCTCAATGCCTACCTCGAACAGCTTGACGAAGATGTCTCGGACATTGAAGATGAGCTTGACGAGCTCTACGAGGATGAGGATGATGACGAGTGCTGCCATCACCATCACTATGATGATGACGACGAGGAAGACTGCGAAGATTTCGACGAAGAGGAATACGAGTCGGTAACGTGCCCGAACTGCAACAACGATTTCTACTTTGAACCGGCTATGTACGATGAAGAGGAAGATCTCGTCTGCCCGCACTGCGGCAAGCCCTTCAAGCTTCCTGAAGATTAGGCCGCGCGGGAGGAGACTCTCCGCGCGCCTGGCTTAGAAACGAGGAGTCATTCATCGTTTTTTGGAAACAAGGTTTTGGAGATCTTGTAGGAGGAGGAATTGCGGCATGGTTGAATCAATGAACGAAGATTTCAACGTTGAAGAAAAGCAAGATATGGAGTCGGGCCTGGGCCAGACAAATCTTGAGGGCAAGGTCCGTATTTCGGAGGATGTGATCGCGCAGCTTGCCACGAAGGCGCTGAACAGCGTCGAAGGGGTATCTCCCGCGAGCCCCGGTCTGATGGCTAACCTCAGGCTGGGCCGCAAAACGGTAAACGGCGTCCGTATCTCCATATCGGACGGCGATTCCCCCGAGATCGTGGTAGACGCCTATATCTCCGTTAAGTACGGCCTGCGGATTCCCGATGTCTGCTGGGACGTCCAGGAGGCGGTCAAAGAACAGGTGGAGCGCTATACGGGTTATGCGATCAAGGGCGTAAACATCTACGTTCAGGGTATCACTTTCGCGGAAAAGAAGACGGCCGACGGTGAAGCTGCCGACGCGGCCGATCTGCTCAGCGGCGAAGAGGCCTGATTTAGCAGCTTTAACTTCTAAGAAGGCCGGTTTAGTATGACCGGCCTTCTTTTTTGAGAGGCGGTGCAGGGTATGCTGTTTCTATGGACGACGACAAAACTTGGTAAGATCTGGATAGACGGCGACGCGATAAAGCTTATCATATCGAAGCGCCTCCCGCAGGAGTTCTACGTGCAGGAGGTATCGTTTATCGGTGAGAAGAACCTTCTTAACGCCTATATCGCGGCGCCCGAAGACGTTGATTTTGATACGAAGGCCACGCTCGAGGAGCGCTTCGGAGGCATATTCAACAAGTCAGGCATTGCGGTACAGCTGAACTGGGTCAATATCGCCCCGCAGGATAATAAAAAGACGACTCCGGTGTGGATGCTGCCGCTTTTCTGGGCCGCCGCCGCCGCCGGTATTACGGCGCTCTTCCACATGGGGATCAAGGGGATACTTTGGTCCATCTTCTCCGCCGTGGTCGGCTACGGCGTTGCCTGGATACTGATTACGGACGACGGACAGCGGCAGATAGCGGCGTTGAAAGAACATTTCAGGAGATGATTTTTTGGTGATGTCCCGTATGGCGCGGCTGCGCCACAGGGCGCGCGAGGTCGCGCTGCAGCTGATATATATGCTTGACATGAGACCCGAGACCCCGCCGCAGGAGGCGCTGGAGCTTCTTCCCGCCGACGAGGCCCTCGAACTCTTCAGCGCGGAACTCGCGGATGAGGGCGCGGAATCTCCGGATAAAAAGAAGTTCCCCTCGGTATCCGCTTTCGACCTCTCTCTCTCGGAGTCTGAGCGGGACGAGGTGCTGGCCTACGCAACGGAGCTCTTCCGCGGCGTGCGCAGCAACAGCGTGAAGATCGAGGACATTATCCGCGTGAATATGGAGAGTAAATGGCGTCCCGAGAGGCTGGTCGCGATCGATAAGGCGGTTATATCGCTGGCCCTCTATGAGGGGATCATCGCGCAGAGCGTCCCGGTGAACGTAGCGATATCCGAGGCGGTGGAGATCGCCAAGGCCTTCGGCACGGAGGAGTCCGGCCGTTTTGTGAACGGAGTGCTCGGACGCATAGTGCGCAGCGATAATGAACGCGAATAAGAACAATATCGTAACGGTAGATGAGATGACGGCTTCCGTGAGGGAGGCGCTCTTTCGCGAGCCGTCGCTGCAGAATCTCTCCGTGCGCGGAGAGCTGCTAGGCTTTAAGCTTCACACCAGCGGACACGCCTATTTTACGCTGCTCGGCGCGAACTCCCGCGTCGCCTGCGTGCTCTTCCGCTCTTACGCGAACTCGGTGCTGGTCTGGCCGAAGGACGGCGACGAGGTGCTTGTCCGCGGTAAGATAGACGTCTACGGCGCGCGCGGCTCCTATCAGATATACGCGACGACGCTGCTGCCGCTCGGAGCGGGCGCGAAGGCGCGCGCGAAAGAGGCGCTGCGGCTGCGCCTGGAGCAGGAGGGGGTATTTGACCCCCGTCTTAAGAGGCCGTTGCCGCGTTACCCGGAACGGGTCGCCGTTATCACCTCGCCGACCGGCGCGGCGCTTCAGGATATTTTAAAGCTTCACTCGCTCCGCTTTCCCTGCGCGGAGCTGATCGTCATTCCCAGCCTTATGCAGGGACTCGGAGCTCCCGAAGAGATTGTGCGCGCCTTTGAATTGGCGCGGCGTATCCCCGGCCTCTCCTGTGTGATGCTTGCGCGCGGCGGCGGAAACCGCGACGATCTGGACATTTTTGACAACGAGTTCGTCGTGCGCGCGATAAGGCTCTCGCCCGTTCCCGTGATTACGGGGCTGGGCCACCAGATAGACAGCACTCTCGCCGATATGGCCGCCGACGCGGCGGCTCCCACGCCCTCGGGGGCGGCGGAGCGGCTCTTCCCCGACGGCCGCGCGCTGGAGGCGGCGCTGCTGAACGCGGCGCGCAATATGCGCGGACGGCTGGAGGCGCGCATTGGCTTTATGGATAAGAATATCGCCGCCGCTAAGGGGCGTCTTGACCGGGATATCGTCAGAGGCCATCTGCAGCCCGCCGTGGACTTTACAGCGCGGGCGGCGCTCTCCGCCGACAACGCGATATCCAAGAGGCTGCGGGAGGAGTGCGCCGGGCTCGCGGCCTTCGCCGCGAGGCTCGCGAACCTTTCGCCGCTCGCGCTGCTGGCGAAGGGCTACAGCATCTGCGCCGACATCTCCGGCGCTGTGATCCGTTCGGCGGCTTCGATGAAGGCCGGCGATACCGTGAAGATCATCATGAACGACGGCAGCGCCGAGGCAGTTGTGAAAGAAGTTTCCCACAAACCTTTTTTCGGGGAGGCAAAATAAGATGCTGCCCGCGACGATAATATGGGAAGAGGGCCGGCTGCTGCTCCTTGACCAGCGGCAGCTTCCCCGCAGGACCGAGTATGTGACCTGCGAAAGCGCCGAAGAGACGGCGCGCGCGATAGAGAATATGACGGTCCGAGGCGCGCCCGCCATCGGGGTGGCCGCGGCCTACGGCCTTGTCCTCGCGCTCAAAGGCGAAGATTTCGCCGCGGCGGCGCGGCGGCTTGCCGGGACGCGCCCCACGGCGGTGAACCTCTTCTGGGCCATCAGGCGCATGGAGGCTCTTTGGCGCGCGAACGAGGATAAAAATAAAGATGAACTCTACCTCATCATGGAGAAAGAGGCAAAAAACATCCATGACGAGGATATCGAGATAAATAAAAGTATCGGCCGCTTCGGGCAGGAAGTACTGCCCGAGCGCGGCGCGGCGGTCACCCACTGCAACGCGGGGGCGCTCGCGACGGCCGGTTACGGCACGGCGCTCGGAGTCTTCCGCGCCGCCGCCGAGGCGGGCAAGGAGATAAAGATCTACGCCGACGAGACGCGGCCGCGTCTGCAGGGCAGTTTGCTCACCGCCTACGAACTTCAGCGGGACGGCTTTGATGTGACGGTGATCACCGATTCGATGGCCGCCTTTCTCATGTCGCGCGTGAAGATCGACGCCGCCGTCACCGGCGCGGACCGCGTGGCGATGAACGGCGACGCCGCGAACAAGATCGGCACCTACAGCCTCGCGATCGCCGCGAAACGGCACGGCGTGCCCTTCTATATCGCCGCGCCGCTTTCCACCTTCGACACTGGCTGCGCCTCCGGCGCGGATATCCCGATCGAGGAGCGCGGCGGCGGGGAGGTGCGCGCCGTCGACGGCGTCGAGGTGGTGCCGGAGGAGATAAAGGTCTGGAATCCGGCCTTCGACGTTACGCCGAACGAACTTATCACGGGGATCATTACGGAGCGCGGCATCATCCGCGCGCCGTTTGCCGAAAATATAAAAAATTTTTTCCGGGGAGGAAAAGGTAAAGATGAGGAATGAATTTAAGATCGCGGATATAAATCTCGCCCCCGAGGGGCACCGCCGGATGGAGTGGGCCTGGGAGTATATGCCCGTCCTGCGGCTGATAGCCGAGAAGGAGACTCCAGCGCAGCCGCTGGCCGGCGTGGTCGTCGGTACCTGCCTCCACCTTGAGGCCAAGACGGCCTGCCTGCTGAAGGTGCTCCACCAGCTTGGCGCGACTGTCGTTACGGCGGGCAGCAACCCGCTTTCGACGCAGGACCCGATATGCGCCGCGCTCGTTGAAGAGGGCGTCCACGTATTCAGCCGCCGCGGCATGAGCGCGGAGGAGTACAGCGAGAACCTTCGCGAGATGCTCAAGTGGGACCCGCAGGTGATCATCGACGACGGCGGCGACGTGGTCTCGATGATAATCGAGGAGCGCCGCGACCTGATAAAGAACATCCTCGGCGGCTGTGAAGAGACGACCACCGGCATCAAACGCCTCAAGGCGATGGCCGAGGAGGGCGTGCTGCCCTTCCCGATGCTTGCCGTCAACGATGCGCAGAGCAAACACCTCTTTGACAACCGTTACGGCACGGGGCAGTCGGTGTGGGACGCGATCCTGCGCACGACGAACCTTATCGTCGCTGGTAAAAACGTCGTCGTCTCCGGCTACGGCTGGTGCGGCAAGGGAACCGCGAAGAGGGCGGCGGGGCTCGGTGCGCGCGTCATCGTCGTCGAGGTCGATCCTCACCGCGCGCTTGAGGCGCTGATGGACGGTTTCGAGGTGATGGACATGAACGCCGCGAGCAGGGTCGGAGACGTTTTCATCACCGTCACGGGAAATACGAAGGTTATCCGCCGCGAACATTTTGAGAATATGAAGGACGGCGTCCTGCTCGCGAACGCGGGCCACTTCGACGTGGAGGTCTATGTGCCCGACCTCCGTGAACTGGCCGTCGAAAGGCGTCAGCCGCGCGACAATATAGAGACATTCGTGACCGCAGACGGCCGCAGGCTTCACCTGCTCGGAGAGGGACGTCTCGTCAACCTCGCCGCCGGCGACGGCCACCCGGTAGAGATAATGGACCTCAGCTTCGCGATGCAGCTGCTTTCGTCGCTCTATATCGCGAACAACCGGCTGGAGCCGGGGCTTTACAACGTGCCGGAGGAGCTTGACCGGCGCATCGCGGAGCTCAAGCTCGAGTCTCTTGGGATAACGATCGAGAAGCTTACGCCGGAGCAGGAAGAATATATGGCGAGCTGGAGGGAATAGGATGCAGAACCTTTACCGCGATGTGATCGTCTGGGACGGTGAATCGAAGGGCGCGCGCCGCTGCGACGTGCGCACCGAGGGGGCGGAGATCGTCGCCGTCGAACCGGCGGGGACCTTCCGCTACGGTTCGGCCTACGAGGGGCGCGGCAGGACGGCGCTGCTGCCCGGCTTCGTCAACGCCCACGGACACGCGGCGATGACGCTGCTGCGCGGCCTCGGCGAAGAGCTGCCTCTTATGGAGTGGCTTGAACAGCGGATCTGGCCGGTGGAGAACAAGCTCAACGGCGACCGCGTCTACACTGGTACGCAGCTGGCGGTCATGGAGATGCTCTCCACGGGAACGACCTGTTTCGCCGATATGTATTTCTTTATGGACCGGGTCGCCGAGGCGGCGCTGGTCAGCGGCATGAGGGCCGGCCTCTGCCGCGGCATCGTCGGCGGCGCTGACGGCGCGGAGAAGCTGGAGGAGAACCTTAAGCTCGCGAAGGACTATAACGGCGCGCAGGGGCTCGTGAGCGTACAGCTTGGCCCGCACGCACCATATACCGTCCCCTTTGAACTGATGAAGGATATCGCCGACGCGGCGAAAGAGAACGACCTCGCCGTTCAGCTGCACTGGCTGGAGACGACGCGAGACTGGCCGCTCTCCGAGTCGTCGAAGAGTATGACGCCCGAGGAGTTTCTTGAAAAGACCGGTATTTACAGTGCCAAACAGCTGCTCCTCGCGCACTGCGTCTGGATAGAGAAGGAAAGGCTGCCCTTCTACGCGCAGCCGAATATCACCGTGGCGCACAACCCTAAGAGCAACTGGAAGCTCGGCAGCGGCACCGCCCCCGTGGTGGATATGCAGAGGGCGGGCGTGAAGGTCGCCATCGGCTCCGACGGCGCTTCGAGCAACAACCGCCTCGACATGTGGGACGAGCTGCGTTTCGCCGCTCTCGCGCAGAAAGGGGCGAACATGGACCCGACACTGCTCTCCGCGGAAGACGCCCTGCGCATGGCGACGGTGAACGGCGCGCGTGCCCTCGGTTTTGAAAAGACGGGGCTTATCAAAGAGGGCTATACGGCGGACTTTATGCTGATAGACCTCGACCAGCCGCAGTATGTGGGCTGGGACTTTGATAATCTGCCGGGATATCTCGTCTACGCCGGTTCGTCGGCGGACGTCAGGACGACGGTCGTCGCGGGGGAGACGCTCTATCATATGGGGGCCTTCACGAAGATGGACGCTGAAAAGATCATGGCTGATGCCGGCGAGGTCAGAAGGTATCTGACGGCCTAAATCGCCATGGGCCTAAACCGGTTCTCGCGCCGCGGGCATATCCCGCTTGAGTGCCGGTGCCGGCAAAAAATATATCCACTGTGAAAACGGCGGAAAAATAGCTTATAATACTTATTTAGTCTAACGATAATTGGGGGCAATCTTAATGGAACGCCACAGCGGCAAAGAGTTACGCGAACTGTTTTTGAAATTTTTTGAGGAGAAGGGATGCAAAAGGTATCATAGTTTTTCATTGGTACCCGACGACCCGACGCTCCTCTTTACGATAGCGGGCATGGTGCCTTTCAAATCGTACTTTCTCGGTTTGAAGACGCCTGAGGTGACACGCGCGACGACCGCGCAGAAGTGCGTGCGCACGAACGACATTGAAAACGTCGGACGCACGGCGCGCCATCATACCTTTTTTGAGATGCTGGGCAATTTCAGCTTCGGCGACTATTTCAAGCCGGAGATCATTCCCTGGGCCTGGGAGTTCCTCACCGAGCGCGTCGGCCTCGATCCCAACCGGCTCTACGCCACCGTCTATCTTGACGACGACGAGGCCTACGACATCTGGCATGAGAAGGTAGGCCTCCCGAAGGAGCGCATCTTCCGCCTCGGCGCGGACGACAACTTCTGGGCGGCGGGACCGGTCGGCCCCTGCGGCCCCTGCTCGGAGATAATCTACGACCAGGGAGAGAAGTTCTCCTGCGGCAAGCCGACCTGCACCGTCGGCTGCGACTGCGACCGTTACCTGGAGATATGGAACCTTGTATTTATGCAGTATAACCGCGACGAGGCCGGTAACCTCACGCCGCTGCCCCATAAAAATATCGATACCGGCATGGGCCTCGAACGGCTCGCCTCCGTCGTACAGAGCGTGCCCAACGACTTTGAGACGGACCTCTTCCGCCCGATCATGGACAAGGCCTGCGAGCTCGTCAACGTCAAATACGGCGAGGACCCGAAGAAGGATATGGCGGTCAAGGTTATCTCCGACCATATCCGCGCCTCGGCCTTCATGATCGCCGACGGCATTCTGCCGACGAACGACGGCGGCGGCTATGTGCTGCGCCGCCTTATCAGGCGCTGCGTGCGCTACGGAAGGCTGCTCGGCATCGAACGTCCCTTCCTCACCGAGCTTCTGCCCATGGTGCGCGAATCGATCGGCGACGAGTACAGCGAGCTGATCGAGCAGGCCTCGGCGATCGAACAGGTGCTCAGCACGGAGGAGGAACGCTTCTCACGCACTCTCTCGCAGGGAAGCGACCTTATGGACTCGGAGATCGATAAGCTCACGGCGGCCGGCAGGAATATCCTTCCCGGAGACGTCGCCTTCGTCCTCTACGATACCTTCGGCTTCCCCCTCGAACTGACGGAGGAGATGTGCGAGGAGCGCGGAATAACGATAGATAAAGAGGGCTTTGAGGCGGCGATGGATGAGCAGCGCGAGCGTGCCCGGGCCTCCAGCAAGCAGACCAGCAGCGTCATCTCGAAGAATGTCTACACGGAGCTCGCGGACAAGATCGCCCCGAGCCCCTTTTGCGGATATACGAAGACGAAGTGCGAGGCGCAGGTCAAAGCGATAATCGTCGACGGAGCGCTTGTGGAGAGTGTTGCCGCGGGAACCGAGGCCGACCTCGTTCTCAGCGAGACGCCATTCTACGCCGAAAAGGGCGGCCAGGTGGGAGACACCGGAACGATAACGGCGGGCGGCATGGCCTTTGAGGTCGCCGACACGGTCTATCCGGTGGCCGATCTCATCGTCCACCGCGGCAGGGTCACGGGCGGTACCGTTAAGGTTGGTGACGGCGTCAGCGCCGAGATAAACGTCGAGCGCCGCGTCGAGATACAGCGCCACCATACCGCGACGCACCTGCTTCACGAGGCGCTCGCGCGCGTGCTGGGCAAGCATGTGCGGCAGGCGGGGTCAATCGTGACGCCGACGTTCCTGCGCTTTGACTTCAACCATTTCGCGCCGGTGACGCTGGACGAGCTGCGCGAGGTCGAACGCCTCGTCTACGCAGAGGTCTTGAAAAATAAGCCCGTCGTGACGACGGTGATGGCGATCGAGGACGCGAAGAAGACTGGCGCGCGCGCTTTGTTTGACGAGAAGTACGGGGACGAGGTCCGCGTGCTTGATATAGAGGATTTTTCGACCGAGCTCTGCGGCGGTACGCACGTCAAAAATACTGGCGAGATCGGCCTCGTGAAGATCATCCGCGAAGAGGGCATCGGCTCCGGCATCCGCAGGATCACGGCAGTCGCCGGCTCATCCTCGCTGCCGCTTTTCCAGACCTTCGGTCTTGCCGTCACCTCCATGGTGACGATGCTTGGCGGCGATGTGGAGACGCTGATGTCGAAGATCGAGTCGATGGTTGATGAAAAGAAGGTGCTTGAACGCAAGAACCGCGAACTCCAGGTGAAGGCCGCGATGTCCGATATAGAAAACAGCGTGAAGCCGAAGGCCAACGCCGGCGGCGTGGATCTGATCGTGGAGAAGTTTGACGACATCACCCCCGACCTGCTGCGCCAGATAGGCGACCGGATACGCCAGAAGTATCCGAACGCGCTGATGCTGCTTGCCGGTGTCGGCGAGGAGAAGCGCGTCGCCTTCACGGCGATGGCTTCGCCGGAGATCGTGAAGCTCGGGGCGCATGCCGGGGCGCTGCTCAAGGCGGTGGCCGCCGAGATGGGCGGCAAGGGCGGCGGAAGCCCGACCCTCGCCCAGGGCGGAGCTCCAAGCTCAAAGGATCTTGGCAAAGCCTTCGACGCCGCGCCGAAACTCTTTGAGGAGCTTATGGCAAAAGGAAGATAATGCAGAGAATAATCGCTCTTGATATAGGCTCCGTCAGGATTGGCGTTGCCGTCAGCGACCCCTTGGGCTTTTTCGCACAGGGGGTTGCTGTGCTCGACGCTAAGGGAGACTGGCACGCTGAGCTCGCGAAGATCGCGGGGCAGTATGAGAGGCCGAAGCTGCTGATTGGCATGCCGCGCCGCACCGACGGCAGCGAGGGGCCGGAGGCGGTGCGCATGCGCGAGACGGCGAAGGCCGTTCAGGAATATTTCCCAGAGCTTGAGATTGAGTTCTGGGACGAGCGTTTTACGACGACGATCGCGCAGCAGGCGCTGCTTGAGGCGGACGTCTCGCGCGCGGGCAGGAAGAAAAAGGTGGATAAGATAGCGGCGACGCTGCTGCTGCAAAGTTATCTTGACCGCGCCCGTTAAAAAGCCGCCGGTTATACGCGTCATCCGCGCCGCGAAATGGGCCGGCAGAGGCTCTAACGCATCGGTATAAGCCTTCGCATCATCCCGGCCTGCCTCGTTTAGCGGTCAATACGTATAACTGGCTGAGATACGCCGGCCATTGTATTAAAAAATAAATCCCTTTATTATCGTATTGCCGCAGTGTCCTTATGCGGCATACTGTGGCTTTAATATTTATGTTTTATACCGGAAGGAAGGAATAAAAGAAATTTTGGAACTGCCAGTCGGAATAAGGATGACCCCCATGCTTGAGCAATATGTGCACTGGAAGGATAAGTACCCGGACTGCCTTCTCTTTTTTCGCATGGGAGATTTTTATGAGATGTTTTTTGAAGATGCCAAGACCGCTTCCGCAGTGCTCGACATCACCCTTACCTCACGCTCTAAAGACTCCGAAAACCAAATACCGATGGCGGGAGTACCCTTCCATTCCGTCGATTCATATCTCGGAAGGCTTGTCGCCGCCGGCTACCGCGTGGCGATCTGCGAACAGATCACCGAGCCGGACGGACGGACGCTCGTCGAGCGCAGCGTCACCCGCATCGTTACGCCGGGGACCTGGCTGCCGGAGAACTCCGATAGCGACGGGAAGATCGCGGCCTGCCTGTTTGAAGGTAAAAACCTTTCCGTCGCGCTGCTTGATTCCGCAAGCGGAGCGCTGCGCGCCGGGACCTTCGCGCTGGAGGGCGGCGTGTCGATACTCTCCGCCTTCGCCCCCAACGAGGTGCTTCTGCGGCGCGGCCAGCTTGAACAGTTCCTTAAAAGCTGTCCCTCTTTGACCTCCTGCAATACGGTGGAGCGCGATAAGGGGGATTTTTCGCCGCCGCAGGCCTCCGCCTGGCTCTGCCGCAAGTGGAATATATCTTCGCTGTCCGCGATGGGGCTGGACGACCGCGACGCGGCGGCGGGCGCGGCGGCCACCGCCGTCAAGTATCTTGAGGAGACTCAATTCTCGAAGGCCTCGCACATAACCGCCGTTACGCCGATACTGCCGCGCGAAAACCTGATCCTCGATCAGAATACACAGGCGAACCTGGAGCTTATCGATCAAAGTACGACCTCGTTATTCTGGGCGCTCAACCGCTGCCGCACGCCGATGGGCAAGCGGATGCTCAAAGACTGGATCACCTCGCCGCTGCAGGACATCGCGGCGATAGAGGCGCGGCAGGATATAGTGGAACGGCTGGCGGGAGATGTTCGGCTGCGCGCCCGTCTCGGCGAGCTGCTGGCGGGCTGCCGCGACATGGGCAAGTCTCTCTCTCGCATCACCCTCAACATGGGTTCGCCCTCCGATATGCTGGTCATCAAAGAGACGCTGAACTTCGTGCCGGAGATAAGGGCGTTAGCCGCCGAAGACGAGGCTCTCGTCACGCTTGTTCCGGACTGTGACACCACGGAGCTCGCGGCGCTGCTGATGGCGGCGGTCGCAGATTCCGTGCCGCGCTTCCTGCGCGACGGCGGCGTCATCAAGGGAGGCTTTGACGCGGAACTTGATTCGTGGCGCGGCAAAGCGGAGAATTCCTCGTCGTGGCTCGCCGCCTTTGAGGAGGCCGAGCGGGCCAGGAGCGGAATAAAGAACCTCAAGGCCGGGGTCAACAAGGTCTTTGGATATTACATAGAAATTCCCAAGGGCAACGCCGGACGCGTGCCCATGAACTATATACGCAAGCAGATGCTTGTGAATGCCGAACGCTTCATCACCGACGAGCTCAAGGCCTTTGAACGCGAAATGTTCAGCGCCGAGAGCGAAATGCTGGCGATCGAGGAGCGGATATACGCCGGTCTCGTGGAGGCGGTGCTGGCGCAGGCGGCGGCGATACAGCGCACGGCGAACTTCATCGCCGAGCTCGACACGCTGCTCTCGCTTAGCGCCGTCGCCGCCGAGCAGGGATACTGCCGTCCTCAAATGGATATGAGCAAGGATTTTATCGTTAAAAACGCGCGCCATCCCGTCGTCGAGGTGACGCTCGGCAAAAATCCCTTCACGCCGAACGACTTCAATTTCAGCGACGAAAACGGACGCCGTATCGCCATCATCACGGGACCCAATATGGCCGGTAAGTCCACCTACCTGCGGATGGCGGCGCTGATCGCGGTGATGGCGCACATGGGCTCGTTTATTCCCGCGGAGAGCGCGAAGATCGGGCTCATCGACCGCGTATTCACGCGCATCGGCGCGCGTGACGAACTGGCGCGCGGGCAGAGCACCTTCATGGTGGAGATGGTGGAGACGGCCAATATCCTGCGACACGCTACGGACCGCAGCCTGATAATCCTCGACGAGGTGGGGCGCGGGACTTCGACCTACGACGGCCTCAGCATCGCCTGGTCTGTTGTGGAGTTTTTACAGGGGCAGGAGCATGCCCGTCCGCGCGTCTTTTTCGCGACCCACTACCACGAACTAACCCAGCTCGCGGAGCTTCTGCCGGGAATAGTGAACCTTAGCATGGGGGTGGAGGAGAGCGACCGCGGCGTGGTATTCCTCCATAAGATCGTCGAGGCCCCCTCCGACCGCTCTTACGGCATCGAGGTGGCGCGTCTCGCTGGCGTTCCCGCCGCCGTGCTGCGCCGCTCCGAGGAGCTGCTGGCTACATTTGAGGAGCGCGGCGCGGAGAAGAACGAGGAGGTGAAGAGCTCCCAGCAGAACCAACTGACGCTCTTCGACGTGCGCCAGGAGGCGGTGCTTGAGGAGCTTGCCGCCTGCGACCCGAACAACATGACGCCGATGGCGGCGCTGGAACTCGTCTGCCGCCTGCGCGAAGAGAGCAGAAAGGTACTTGGATTCAAATAGAGGAATGAAATCCTGTATTTTATTTATAAAAATGAAAGGCTGACTTGCTAATAAGCTATAGTCAGCCTTTTAGATATGTAAGACTAAAAAAACAACGGGGATATATTTACTCTAGCTATTATTTTTTCTTCGTTCCTCGGCTTTTGCCACACAAACGGTACCTACAAGGTCTCCAAGGCAGTTGACGGTAGTGATGCCCATATCAAAGAACCGGTAGAACCCGGCCAGAAGCCCCGCAAACTCTGTTGGCAAACCGAACGTGCCAAGAATCATCATTATCTTTACAACTCCGCCTCCGGGAATTCCGCTCCCGCAGCTTGAGAGCAGGAGTCCCACAAGCATAATATGAATAAGAGTACCAGCCCCGAATACTATCCCGTTCATCTGGGCGACAGTAATCAGCACACAGCCAAAAGCCATGACCAGACCGTCGTAATTGAGCGTGGCTCCTAAAGGAATGGTGAAACTTGCAATATTGTCAGGGACGTTGAATACTTCGCGCGCCGTCTTTATGCTGTTGGGAATGTTGGCTGTGCTTGAACATGTTGCCAGTGTGAATGACCAAACAGGAGTTGCGTCGCGGAGGAATTTAAAAATGTTCATACGCGCAAATATTAAAAGCACGATTCCGTAAACAAGAAGTACCTGAATAGCCAGCCCCACATAGAAAGTGCCAAAAAATTTAGCCATGGTCGTGAACACGGTAAGTCCGTATTTCCCAAAAGAATCGGCCATCAGACATAATACGCCTATCGGTGACAGGTTGATTATCATACGCAGATATTCGTTGATCAGAGCGTTTAAGGAATCGAAACAACGGAGGACGGTCCGCTTTTTTTCAACATCCTTTATTTTGATGACGGAAACTCCGAACAAAATCCCGATAACGAGCGTTCCCAGAACGTCGCCGTCACTGAGTGTTTTAAACAAGTTTGACGGGAAAAGGCTCAGGAAGAAATCCTGAACGCTTAAAGAGACAGTCTTTGCCGCGGCTTGAGCCCCTTCCAACGCGATATTGAAGCCTATTCCAGGTTTGAGAACAAATGCTACCGCAATCCCGATGGCGATAGCCATAACCGTCGTTGTCATATAAAAAGCTACGATTCTTGTCGCCACCCGGCCCAGGCTGGATAGATCCTGCTGGCTTCCAATTGAAGTTACAACGATGCAGAGGACCAGCGGTACCATTATGAGCTTGATACAGTTAAGCCAAATCGTACCGATGAACTTCAAACCACAGGCCATTTCACCAAGCGCAAGGCCCAAAATTGCTCCGAGAATAATCGCCGCGATATTGAGATAAACACTGCTGAGCTTATTTTTTGCCAGGAAATTTCCCATAAAATGTATCTCCCTTCCTATATACGGTTATAATGAAGCGTCGTAGCCGCGGATAATTTCAACCGCTTCTGCAATTTGCGAATCGGTGTTGTTCCTGCTGAATACGATGCGGGCATGACTTTCACTGGATACGCTTAGCCAGACCCCAAGTTTTTTTATGTCGTCTACGACCTCTGACGCTGATTTACCGCTTTCCGCGACGTCAAGAATAATGATGTTGCTCTGTATGTGACCAGGTAACTTGATCTTCTTCATTCCTCTTAGCAGTTCGAGACATTGCCGGGCCCGCTCGTGGTCTTTCTTGAGATCCTGTATTTGGTGTTCAAGCGCGTAAATTCCGCAGGCCGCAAATACGCCAGCTTGATGCATCCCTCCGCCCATAAGTTTTCTGGTTTTCGCGGCGTTGACGATAAAATCATGCTTTCCGCAAAGCATAGAACCTATAGGGGCCCCGAGTCCCTTTGAAAGGCAGAACATCACGCTGTCAGCGTAACTGCATATCTCTTTAACGTCTAAACCTGAAGCAATAGAGGCGTTAAACAGCCGCGCGCCGTCCATGTGAATTGGCACGCCGGCCCCGTCCGCTATCTTGCGAATTTCTTTTAGAACATCTAACGGAATAAAGGTGCCGCCGGCGCTGTTATGCGTATTTTCTATACAGATTAATTTTATATTTTGTGTTTCTATCGCATTTGCTACCTCGGCGACATCGGGAAATCCTTCATCAGTCAGATGATAAAAAACAGGCTTCAGCTGTCCAAAGCTGGATTCAAAGCAGACCTTTTCCGTCTTATACAGGTGCTGCGTCGTATCTATGAGCACCTGGTCCCCGGGACGGCAGTAAGTGAGAAGGGCGACTGTATTGCCCATTGTACCAGAAGGCAATAAAAGCGAACGCTCTTTTCCCGTTAGCCTACATGAAAGATCTTCTAGCTGATTTACCGTAGGATCTCCGCCCCGGCCCTCATTATCAAGGCGTCCGGAATCTCCTAAAGGGGCGGTTAAAATTGTTTCCAGCATTTTTTTGCTTGGCAAAGTTAACGTATCGCTCCTAAAATCAATCATATTCCTTTCCTCTCCTTTTCAACTATGGTAATAAGTGCGGTTCCTTTGATTTATTAAAGCGTAACGCAATGATATGGTCAAATATAAATTATAAAATATCTATATTGATAAATATCAAAGAGTGCGGTTAAAATGGCTGATATAGAGGATATGCGAAAACGATGAGCCGGAGGTAGAAAAATGTTCGAGTACAAAGAGTACATTTACGCTGTTTATAAACATAAAAGTTTTAGCAAAGCTGCCGACAGTTTGTTTATATCTCAGTCAACACTCAGCCTTATGGTCAAAAAGGCGGAAAGGTTACTGGGGGCGCCAATCTTTAATAGAAAGACGAGTCCGCTGTCTCTTACTCCATTTGGGATCGAATATATCAATGCTATAGAACAGATACATCGTCTGGAGGGAGAGATCGATCAGTTTTTAGACGATGAACAGGCTCTGAGAAAAGGCAGTTTATCGATCGGAGGACATAACTTCGGCATGAACTATCTTGTCCCGCAGAAAATAGCCGAATTTCATAATCTGTATCCTAATATTAATTTGAAAATTATCGAGATGAATACGGTTCATAGTAAACATTGCCTTGATGCCGGGGAGCTTGATTTAGTTATCACCAACAGAAACTATGACCCTCAAAAATACGAACAAAAGATCTGTTACCGTGAAAGTCTGGTTTTAGTTGTTCCGGCGTCGTTTCCGATCAATCGATCGCTCACAAAAAAGCAGCTTAAGCCGTCGGAACTGGGAGATAGTATATTTAATGTCCCCGAGGCCAGAACCGCCGCTCTGGATGAGTTTCGTGATGTTCCGTTTATTCTGCTGAGCAGTACCAACTATTTGCGGGAGTGCACGAACCTGCTTTTTCATGAGAGTAATTTTACGCCGGAGATCGTTTTTGAAATGGAGCAGTCGTCAGTCTCGTATAACTTCGCAAAAATGGGAGTTGGGGCAACTATTCTCAGCAACAGGCTGGTAGAGCATGACATTATGGATGGCAGCGTTTGTATCTATAAGATAAAAAGCGATCACGTTGATCGGGATACCTACATAAGCTATCGAAAAGGCTGTTATTTTACCTTCGCTATGAGAAAATTTATGGAGATTATTCTAAGTGTAGACTGATATTAACCTGATGATGTGACT
Source organism: Cloacibacillus sp. (assembly GCF_020860125.1). Classification (NCBI taxonomy): domain Bacteria; kingdom Thermotogati; phylum Synergistota; class Synergistia; order Synergistales; family Synergistaceae; genus Cloacibacillus; species Cloacibacillus sp. The sequence goes on from NZ_JAJBUX010000031.1 coordinate 22,900, forward strand.
ATACTCTTACTGTACAATGAAATTAATGAAGAAATAGGGCTTTTATACATAGTTATGCTTCCAAATTAAATATATAGTATTTTGGGCGGTAATGGGAGCCGGTTTTTTTGTGATTATTCTAAGTTCTCATAATTATGATATAGGGCCAGTTTCTGTGTAACTGGAGAAAATGATGGATATCAGAGCCTGAAGAGACTAAAAAAATCTTTGTATTATTTGATAATTTTCTCCAAGAAATTGTTATAATACGGACTGGTATAAGCTGGTTGTCAGGTATTGCATTGTCAGTGTTTTTGAATAATATATTATATTTCGTGATATGCACAGAGGCTGGCAGAGCCGCCTATAAAAGATAGAGAGAGGTAAGAGTAAGTTTAGTCCATGATAAGAGGTACATATTTATGATAAAACGTCTCGCCCCCGATATTTCCACACGGATCGCCGCCGGAGAGGTTATAGAGCGTCCCTCCTCGGTCGCGAAGGAGCTCATCGAAAATTCGCTTGACGCGGGCGCGCGCACGATCTCGATACAGACGGAGCAGGGCGGCAAAAGCTCTTTTGTTATTGAGGACGACGGCTGCGGCATTCCCTGCGCGGAGCTGCCGCTCGCGCTTGAGCGCTACGCCACCAGCAAGATAACGAATATAGAGGATCTTGAGCGGATATCGACGCTTGGCTACCGCGGCGAGGCGCTCGCAAGCATCGCCGCCGTTTCGCGTATGGAGATACGCAGCAAGGCTGCCGAGGCCGAAGCTGGCGGCCTGATACGCTGTGAGGCCGGCGAGATCACCCTCCACACGGAGACTCCCGCAAAGCCGGGGACGCGGATACAGATAGACGATCTGTTCTTTAATCTTCCCGCGCGCCGTAAATTCCTTAAGACCTCCTCCGCGGAGCTGCGCCGCATCGTCCAGATCGTCAACGACTACGCGCTGATACATCCCGAGGTAACTTTCCGCCTTTATGAAGAGAGTAAAAAAATTCTCGAATACACGGGCGCGGCCTGCGTGGAGGATACGCTGCTGCGCCGCTGGGGCCGTCAGACGAAGATATATCATTCCGAATCGCAGAGCGGCAGTCTCTCGGCACGCCTCTGGTGGAACCCGATTCCCGATTCCCGCCGCGTGGTGATCATGCTCTTCGTCAACGGACGGCGAGTGCAGGACGCCGCGATACGCGCCGCGCTTTCCACGGCGGACGCCGCGGCTTACGGCGAATGGCTCGTCCTTCTCGACCTGCCGCCGCAGGATGTCGACGTCAATATCCATCCGACGAAGGAGGAGGTGCGCTTCCGCCGCAGCGGAGAGGCCTTTAAGATCGTCTATGACAACGCGAAGGCGATATTCGCGCAGCGGCATTCGATCGCCGCGCCGCCTCTGCCGCCGAGCGCTCCCGATGATTTCATGACGCCGCCGCATACGGCCTTCGGAGCGGAGGCGCTTCCCGCCGCGCCCGCGGCGTACAGCCCGAACGGCTGGACATTCCAGAAGAAGGGGCCGTGGCGCGCCGCGAGCCCGCTGGGCGCTACGGCCGCCACGGAGAATATCTTCACGCCGGCGGAGGAGCCGCCGCGCGCGGAAGAGGAGTTTTTCTTTGATAAAAATTACGTGGGGCAGAGCGCCGAGGGCTTTTTGATCTTCGACTTTCCGGACGCGCTGGCGGTGATGGATCCGCATGCGGCGCACGAGCGCATACTGTTTGAGGAGATATGCGAATCCTTCAAGGACAATAT